>CALRXP010000001.1:0-43471 GCA_943372155.1 Candidatus Endomicrobiellum trichonymphae
ATTTCAGGCCCATCAGATCGAGCATGTCGTAAAGGCCGGGCTTCTTCTTCGAAACCCACAGCGCCGCCTCGAGCGCTCCGAGCGCGAACGCGTCGCGCGATTCGGCGACGTGGGAGAGGGTCAGGCGCTCGTACGGCCCGGCGAGAACGAGGCTGTGGTCGCCGACGACGCCGCCGACGCGGACCGAGCTCGTGGGGATCGCGTCGTCGCTGCGGCGGCTTTCCGCGACCGCCTTGGCCAGGCGCAGGGCCGTGCCCGAGGGCGCGTCCTTCTTCGTTTTGTGGTGCGTCTCGACGATCGCGGCGTCGTAATCCGGAAGGCGACGCGCGGCCTCCGCGGCGAGGTGCAGGAGCAAGGTCACGCCGCGGCTGAAATTGGGCGCCATGAACACCGCGGTCTTGCGCGCCGCGGCCGCGACCTGGGCCCGCTGAACGTCGGTCAGGCCCGTGGTGCCGGTCACGAAGGGGACCTTCGCGCGGCCGCACGCGGCGGCGAACTTGACGCAGGACTCGGGCGTGGTGAAGTCGATGACCGCGCCGCAAGCGCCGGCCTCGTCCTCGAAGGCGGACGCCTGCGCGCGGCCGACGCGCGCCAGCAGATGAAAGCGCGGATCGACCGCGGCCAGCGCGGCGACGCGGGAGCCGGTCCGGCCAGTGGCTCCGCACACGGCGATTTTCAAGGCAGTGGGCATCTGCGGCCATTATATCTATAATTCGCCGATGAAGCCCTCGGCCGAGGAAATGAAGCTCGACGCGTTAGGAAGATCGGGCGTCTACAATCCCGAGGCCAGCCGTCGCCTGGCCGAGCTTCGCCGCGCTCGCGGCGCCGACGCGCCTCCGGCGAAGGCCGAGGCCCTGCATGAGCGGCTCCAGGCCGCCGGCCGGATCTACGACCTCTCGGCGCGGCGGAAAAAAATCGAAGTCCTGCTCGCCGAAGAACCCGCAGACGCCCGGGCGCTCCTCATCGCCGGCGGAGTTCTGTACGTCTCGGGCGGCGTCGCGCGCGGTCGGGCCCTGCTCGCCGAGGCCCTGCGTCTCGACGGCGGGACGCTCGGCGGCGGAGAGGCCTTCTCCGCGCTGATGAAGCTCGGGCGCCACAAGGAGGCCGTCGCCCTCGGCGAGCGGGTCCTCGACGGAAGGCCCGCGCTCGACGATATGCGGTGGTTCTGGAATCCGTGGGGCTGGGACGAGCGGGGCTCTCCGGCGGCGCGACGGACCGAGCTGGCCAAAATGGCTCGAACGGTCGGCGCTCGGTCGCCGTGGCTGCACTTTTATCGCGGCGACCTCGGCGGCGCGCAAGGCCTGGCGTCCTATGCCCGGGTCGCGGGGTTCCCGGCGAAGCGCTACGGTTGGATGCTCATGAAGGCCGGCCGCGCCGCCTTCAACGCGGGACGTTTCAACGACGGCGTGGCCTGGCTGACGGCGTCGCTCGGCCACACGGCCGTCGATTGGCGAGCGCGCGGGTACCTGGCGGAGGGCCTGCTGTGCCTGGGTCGCGAGCAAGAGGCGTTCGCGCCATTGGACCGCGCTTTGCGCGACGCGCCTGAGAAGGAACGCGGCGATGTCCTGGCTTGGCGCGGAGCGCTCGATCTCTGGACCGGGCGATATGAAGAGGCGTTGGGCCGCCTCGAGGAAGCCTGCGGCCTGGGCGCGACGTTCGCGTATTGCTGGCGCGGCGGCGCCTTGGTCAAGCTCGGGCGCTATGACGAGGCGATCGTCCGTCTCGACGAGACCGTGCGCCTGTTCCCTCAGGATTTCGAGGCGTACGTCTGGCGCGCGGAGGCCAAGCGCGAGCTCGGCCGTCACAAAGAGGCCTTTGCCGACCTCGCGAAAAAGCCGTACGCGGACGCGCGCGGAGAGCTTCCGATCTGGCTGTGGGCGCTCGTCAACCGCGCGCTCGTCAAAGAGGCGCTCGGAGACCGCGCCGGCTTCGCGGCCGATTTCCGCGCCGTGCCGGCTTTCGTCATCGCGCGCGTGAAGAAGGGGCGCGAGGACAAGGCGGAGATTCTGCGCGCCGCGCTTGATTTGAGCCGGGGTTACCGTCGCGACGATTATCGTCAGGCGATTTGGATGGGGGAAAAATGAGAGTGCGAACGCTCGTCTTGATGTCGTTGCTGGCGGCCGGCCGCGCGTACGCCGACGACTGCCAGTTCCTCCGTGACCGCCTCGCCGATCCGAACGCCCACGAGGTGCTCGTGCCGGCGGGAACCTACGTCTGCTCCAAGCCGGTCGTCATGAACCGCAGCGGCATGATCCTGCGCGGACGCGGCCGGCCGACTCTCAAACTGGCCGATCATGCGAACTCCCCTTTGCTCGTGATGGGCGGACTCGATGACGACGCGCGAGGCATTCCCACGCCGGTGTCCGGACTATTGGTGGAAGGGCTCGTCCTCGACGGCAATCGCGCCAAGCAGTCGGTCGAGTGCTGGGGCGGGCCGTGCGATACGGGCGGGACGACGGGCGTGCGCAACAACGGTCTGACGATGCGGGGCTTGCGCGACTCGGTCGTGCGGAACGTGGAGATCACGGGCGCGCGGTCGGGCGGCCTCGTGACCGAGCGGGACACCGCGGGGATCCGCGTCGAGGGCTTGAAGGCGCGGGATAATTTCTTCGACGGGCTGTCCGTGAACTGGACGCGCGACAGCGTGTTCGAGCGGCTCGAGCTCACGGCCAACGCGTACGCCGGCTTGACGATGGACGTCAAGGTGACGGGCAACGTGTTCCGCGACGGCCGGATCTACGCCAACCGCGACGTGGGCGTCTACCTTCGCCGCGCCGACGGCAACCGTTTCGAGCGTCTGGCGGTGACGGGCAACGTCAGCCACGGGGTCTATCTCTCGGACGCGGACGGCAAGCCGGGGACCTGCGCGGAGAACAACGTGTTCGCGCGAGTCGAGGCGCGTTGCAATGGTAAGGACGGCTTCCACATGGCCGGACCGTGCGGCGGCGACCGTCTGGAGAACTCCGTGTCGTCGGCCAACAAGGACCGGCCGTCGCGCGGCGGCTGGATCCTCGCCGCCAACAACCGCCTCGAAACCGGCGGGTCCTGCACGGCACCGTAACCGAGCGCCAAATAAATTGGTGCCCCCAAGGGGACTCGAACCCCTGTTTCAGCCTTGAAAGGGCCGCGTCCTAACCGTTAGACGATGGAGGCAAAAATCGAAAACTGTGAGCCGGGTGGGAATCGAACCCACGACCCCATGCTTAAAAGGCACATGCTCTACCCCTGAGCTACCGGCTCCGAAGAAATGATTATACTTAATTCTTCTCTTCGCGCCGACCGAGCTGGTCGAGAGTACGCCGCCAGACCTTGTAAAGATCCGTAGCCTTCCGTCGGCCGGGGGGGAGCATCTGGTCGAGCGTTTGCCACCAAAAGCCGCCGCACAGCGAGCGCGGCATGGCGCAGGACGCGGTGGCGTAGAGGATGGTGATGTCCTTGCGACCGCCGTCCACGTCGTCGGGGGCGAGCCACCAGTAGCCTTTGAGCTCCTCTTTCTCGACGTAGCCCAGGCTTGAGACCATGAGCTTTTGCGCCGGCATCGCGTCGCCGACCGCGTCGAAGGCGCGCTCGAAACCCATGCCCAGCGGATTGTCCTCGGGCTGGATGCTGACGCCCACGACGTCGAGGTTCCGGCCGAAGCCGCGCTTGACCTGCACCGGCAGCCAGGTCGACAGGGCGTGCTCGGCGTCGGGCGCGGTCTCTTCCCAGGCGTAAACGGTCGCGACGGTCTCGAGCGCCGGGTCGAGCTCCTTGACCTTGTTGGCCCCCGCGGAATAAATGCGGTAGACCTGCTCCGGGGTGAACGGCGCCGAGGCGCCGCCGAGCCAGTCGCCGTTGAGCTCGGTGCCGACCTCCCAGCTTGAGATCTTTCCGCGGAAGTGAAGAACGAGATTCTTCGTGCGCTCCGCGTACAGCTCGGGGGTGAGCGTCTTCGGCCACGCGGTTGCGTCGAGCACGCAGCCCATGACCTTGACCTTGTTCTTGGCGAGCTCTTCGATCACGCCGTCGTATTCGTTGAACGAACGCAGGGATGAATAGAGGAAGTCGGTGGAGTTGGGGCGGAACACAAGGCGCACCCAGTCCGCGCCGGAGCGGCGCACGGCCTCGGCGATCCAGTCCAGGTCGTCGAGGCGCTTGAGTAGGTTCTCGTCGAGCGTGAGGCCGAAGCGCAGGCCGGGAGCGCGGCGTTCATCGAGCGCGTGCTGGAGGCCGTGCTCGAATAGCATCTTCTCCCACGCGAGCGCGGTTTTCTGCACGGCTTTTTGATAGGCCTTCACGCGCGCGGGCGTTTCCTTCTGCCGCGCGGCCTCGGCCATCGCGTCCTTGGCGTCGTCGGCCAGCTGCTTGGCCTTCTTGCCGGGTTTGTACAACGGCTGCCAGTCGCTGAGCCGCCGCTTCCAGGAATCTTTGAAGCGCGCGTACTGAGTGACGGCGATTTCCTCGTCGAGAAAGACGAGCTCGCCGTCTCCGAAGCCGGGGCCGCCCTTGTCCGCGCCGACCGCGTTGTAGCCGTCTTCGTCGACGGGCCAGACGAGCTCGAGACGGACGCGCTCGGCTTTTTCCCAGGTGCCGAGCACGAGCTTGCCCTGCTGCGACAGCTTCAGGCGCTGGCGCGGGACCTTGCCGTCGGTCGAGACGGCCCAGATCGCGAGCTTTTCGAGGTCGGGAGATTTTTCGTCGGCGCGCGACAGGCGGCGCGCGAGTCCGGGAGCGTCGAGCGCCTCGCCTTTGGCGTCGAACGCGAACAGCTTGACCGACGCGGCGCGCGCGGGCGCGGCCAGCAACAGTACGAGGAACAGCGTTTTCATCGTTGCCCCCTGCGGCGCCAGGCGAGCTTGATGTCGCTCCAGTGGCCCGGACCGAAATAGATTAAGTACGCGGACAGCCCCGACAGCAGTCGAGCGCGCCCGGCCGCGTCGCCGCCGAGCAATTGGATCGCGGTCAGCGCGGCGGCGATCGCCGCGAGCCAGCGCAGCTTGACGGGAATGACGAACATCACCAGCACCTCGCGCTCGGGCGCCAGGCGCGCGAAGGCGAGAAAGTTGGCCAGGTGGATCGGGCCGTTGTCGCCGATCGCGCCGGTGAGGAGGGCGGCGGCGGTGGACATCAAGGCGCCGATCGCGAGGAACATCGTGAGCTTGAATTCGCCCCAAGCCGCTTCGAGCGCGCTGAGGATGGCGAACACCATCACGAGCCAGAGCAGCATCCAGATCATGTTCGACTCGAGCGGGGGGACGATGAGGAAGGTGGCTATCCGCCAGACCTGGCCGTGAAGCAGGGCGTCGGGATCGAGGGCCAGGGCCGCGACGAATTCTGGCTTGGAGGCGGCGAGCAGGGCCGCCGCGGCGGTCATCGCGGTCAGCAGGCCGGGCAGTCCGGGCACGGCCAAAAATCCGAGCCGTCGTTCGAGGCGGTCGACCCAAGCTCCGTCCATGGCCGCCAGAATAGCATAAGCGTGTTACGCATTTAATTGGTAAAAATAGGTCATGGATTGGATCGGGGAGCTAAAGCGCGCGGGTCTTTCGCCACTTCGCGACGAGCCGCTCGCCAAGCACACGAGCTTTAAGATCGGAGGGCCGGCGGACGCGTTCGTGACCGCGACGACGCGCGGCCAGGCCGCGGACGCGCTGAGGATCGCGCGGAAGGGGGGCGTCCCGGTCTTTTTTCTCGGCTGGGGCTCGAACCTGCTCGTGCGCGACGGCGGAATCCGCGGGCTCACGTTGGCGCTCGGCGGCGATTTCGAGAAGATCGAATTCCCCGGCGGAGAATTGGCGCGCGCGGGGGCGGCGGTCCGGGTTCCGCAGCTCGTCGTGAGCTGCGCCGAGCAGGGGCTCTCGGGGCTTGAGCCGATCGTGGGCGTGCCGGGCGCGGTCGGCGGAGCTCTCGTCATGAACGCGGGCACGCGCGAAGGGGAGATCGGGACGTTCGTGGAGGAGGTCGAAATCCTCGCTGCGGATGGCACTCCAAAGACCGTCAACCGCAGCGAGCTAATATTCGGATATCGTTCTAGTAATCTCGGGAAAACGCTCGTTTTATCGGCGTTGCTCCGGTTGAAGCGCGGGGTCAAAGCTGATATAATGGCCGTCGTCGCCAAGCAGCAGAAGAAACGCCTTCAAACCCAGCCCATCCATACCTATAACGTGGGATCCACTTTTAAAAATCCGCCCGGTCGTTTCGCCGCGCAAATGATCGAGCACTCCGGCCTGAAAGGCCATGCCGTGGGCGGAGCGCGCGTCTCTCCGATGCACGCCAACTTTATCGAGAACTTCGCCGGGGCCAAGGCCTCCGATGTCCTCGCTCTCGTCGACCTCATCTCGGAGCGGGTCCGCGCGGAAAGCGGCGTGAAGCTCGAGCTCGAGATGAGGGTCGTCGGTGAATAACTCCGCCAACCGGCGCCGCTTCCGCGTCGTCGCCCGCCCGAAGGACAAGGCCCGCCGCGTCCGCGCGGTCGCGGCCGTCGCGGTGGTCGGAGCGCTGGGCGCCATCGCCTACGTGACCGTGCGAAAGCTCGCGGCCGACTTCCGGATGCCCGTCGTCTCAGCCTCGCGCGCCGAAGACGCCGCGCTCGTCGAAGGCCCGGAGCCGCTCCGCGCCCTCGCGCAGGCCGCGGCCGACGCCGTCGCCGGCACGGCCGGCGACAAGGCCGAGGCGCTCAAGACTAAATTTCCCGCCCTCGCCGACGTGACGGTGCGCCGCAACTGGACGGAGAAGACGGCGACGTTGACCTTGGTCGTCCGCCGGCCGGTCGCGGCCGCCACGCGCCACGGCAAGCCGGCCGGATTTTTGGGCGACGACGGCGTGGTCTTCGCCGCGCCCGAGGGCGCGTTCGCGCTGACCGGACCGTCGGTCGAGGTCGGCGGCGCGTCGGCGGGCGAGCTGTCTGCGCTCGCGCGCGAATGGCCGACGCTCGCGGCTCCGGGAGCCTTCCCGGCGGCTCTGACGGGGATGATGTACGGCTCGCCCGATAACGGCTGGGAGGCGAGCCTCGCCGACGGCACGAAGGTGCAGTGGGGCCGTCTCGAGTGGACGAAGGAAAAGCTCTCACGGTTGTCCGAGGCGGTGGCCGATGCCAAGACGAAGGAGCCCGGCGCGTTCTCCGCGGATCTTCGCTGGTTCGAAGACGGGAAAGTTCTGCTGAAGCCGGCCGTTGCGCAAGTGGGGACAATGAGATGATGAGCAAGCGGCAGATGAAGCAGGAATTGGTGGCGGGACTCGACGTCGGCAGCGGCCGCATCACCTGCCTGATCGGCACGCCCGACACCGCGACCGGCACGGTCAAGGTTTTGGGCGGCGCCAGCGTGGTCTGCCGCGGCGTGAAGGGCGGCGTCGTTATCAATATTTTGGAAGCGGCCGCGGCGGCGACGCGGGCCGTCGAGGAAGCCGAGGCCGCCGTCGGCGCCACCGTGTCCCAGGTCTGGCTCGGCGTGCGCGGCAGCCATCTTCAGTCGTTCAACAACCGCGGCGCGTTCAACATCGCCCGCACCGACCGCGAGATCACCGCGGCCGACGTGGACTCCGTCGTCGGCTCCGCCAAGGCCATCCCGCTTTCCTCCGACCGCGAAATTCTTCATGTCGTTCCGCAAGGCTTCTCGCTCGATCGCCAGCGCGGCGTGCCGCATCCCGTGGGCATGGAAGCGTCCCTTTTGGAAGTCGACGTGCACATCGTGACCGCGTCGAGCGCCCACCTCAACAACATCATGAAGACCGTCGGCCAGGCGGGCTTCCAGGTCGTCGAGCCGGTCTACGGCCTTCTCGCCGCCGGCGAGCTGCTGGTGACCCCTGAAGAGAAGGAGCTCGGCTCCGTGCTCGTGGACCTCGGCGGCCAGTCCCTGTCGATCGGCGTCTACTGCGAAGGTGCGATCAAGTACTCCAAGGAAATTCCGATCGGCTCCGACTTCATCACGCGCGACCTCGCGGTCGGCCTGAAGACCTCGATCGCGACGGCGGACCGCATTAAGATCGAGCACGGCATCGCTCATCCGTCCCTCTTGAACGGCGACGCGGACGTGGACTGCCACGGCATCGACGGCCGCACGCCCCTGCGCATCAAGACCAGCACCATGATGGGCATCATCCTTCCGCGCGTCGAGGAAATCTTCTCCGTCGTCGCCGAAGATCTGCAGAACTCCTCTTACGCGGACGTCGTCGCCCCCGGCGGCGCGATCCTCACCGGCGGCGGCTCGCTCATGCGCGGCACGATCGAGGCCGCGCACCAGATTCTCGGCGTGCCGGTGCGCCTGGGCGTTCCTCACCCCGACATGGTCCACACCACGGACGAGAAGTGGCTGTCGCCCGTTTACTCTACCGCTCTCGGTCTCCTTCTGTACGGAGCGCAGCCGCGCTGGGGCGCGACCGACAGCCGGGCGGTCAAGCGGCAGAAGCCTCTGTGGATGCGCAAGATCTCCGCCGTGCTCCAGGAGCTTTTCTGAGAATCCAACTCGCGCAAGACTTCGACGAGAAGCGCACGGTCATCAAGGTCGTCGGCGTCGGCGGCGCCGGCTGCAACGCCATCAACCGCATGGTCGAGGCGGGGCTGTCCGGCGTCGAGCTGATCGCGGGCAACTCCGACGCTCAGGTTTTGCGCAAGTGCCAGGCCCATGTCTGCATCCAGCTCGGCGAGCAGTCCGCGCGCGGCCTCGGAGTCGGCGGCGACGCGTCCAAGGGCCGCTCCGCGGCCCTCGAGAGCGAAGGCCAGCTGCGCGAGGTCCTGCAAGGCGCCGACATGGTTTTCGTCACGACCGGCATGGGCGGCGGCACCGGCACCGGCGGCGGACCGGTCGTTGCGCGACTGGCTAAAGAACTCGGGGCGCTGACCGTCGGCATCGTCACCAAGCCTTTCGAGTTCGAGGGCTTCCGCCGCATGGCGATCGCCGACCAAGGCATCCAGGAAATGCGGCAGTCCGTGGACACCTTGCTCGTGATCCCGAACCAGCGCCTCTTCGACGTCATCGACGCCGAGACCAATCACGACCAGGCCTTCCGCGTGGCCGACGACGTCCTGCGCAAGTCGGTGCAGTCCATCTCGGACCTGATCACCGTCCCGGGCCTCATCAACCTCGACATGATGGACCTGCGCGCGGTGATGAAGGACGCGGGCGAGGCGCTCATCGGCATCGGCGAGGCTTCCGGACCCGGCCGCGCCATGAGCGCGGCGCGCGAGGCGATGAGCTCGCCCCTGCTCGAGAACGTCGTCATCGACGGCGCCAAGGGCCTCATCGTCAACATCGCCGGCCGCCAGGCGACGTTGAAGACCGCCGAAATCGAGGAGATCGTCGCGACGATCCAGGGCACCGCGAGCCCCGAAGTCAATTTCAAGATGGGCAACGTGTACAACGAATCGCTCGGCGACGCCATCCGGGTCACCGTCATCGCGACGGGCTTCCCGTCCAAGCGATCTCGCGCCGCGTTCCGCCCCGCCGGCGGACGCACGGCCCTGGGGCTGCGGCCCGCGCCGCTGGCCGAGGAGCCGTCGGACGCCCAGCTGCTCAAGAATCTCAACGACACCGACCGGTTCACCAAACCCGCCTACTTGCGCATGAAAGTGAGGAAGCTGAAATGACCCTTCAAGAACTGCTTCAGGTCCTGGTCAACAAGCACGGCTCCGACCTGCACGTCCGCGCCGGCGGCCCGGCCTACATCCGAATCGACGGCGAGCTCGTTCAGGCCGCTCCGGACGCCATTCCCGCCGAGCAGGTGGACGCGATGCTCCGTCAAGTGGCGCCGCCCCGGGCCCTCCGTATTTTCGACGAGAAGGGGGAATGCGACTTCTCCTTCCAGGCCGGCGAGGTCGCGCGCTTCCGCGTCAACGCGTACAAACAGCGCCAGCGGCTCTGCCTCGCGGTGCGCTTCATCACGACCCAGATTCCGACCTTGCAGGATCTGAAGCTTCCCGTCGCCACCCTCAAGAAGATTTCCGAGAACAGCCGCGGCCTCGTGCTCGTCACCGGTATCACCGGCGCCGGTAAGTCTTCGACTTTGGCGGCGATGATCGACTACATCAACGAGAACCGCGCCGAGCACATCATCACGATCGAAGACCCGATCGAGTTCGTGCACAAGGACAAGAAGGCGATTGTCACTCAGCGCGAAATCGGCGAGGACACGGCGACGTACACCGAAGGCCTGAAGATGGCCATGCGCCAGGACCCGGACGTCATCCTGATCGGCGAGATGCGCGATCTCGAGACGACGCAGGCCGCTCTCACCGCGGCGCTGACCGGCCACCTCGTCTTCGGCACGCTGCACACCACCGACGCGATCCAGACCATCGGCCGCATCGTCGACCTCTTCCCGCCGCACCAGCAGCCGCTGATCCGGCTCCAGCTCGCCGAGTCGCTGCGCGCGATCGTCAGCCAGCGCCTGATTCCGTCGACCAAGGGCGGACGCGTTCCGTCCGTGGAGATTCTCATCAACACGCCGCACGTCCGCAAGCAGATCGAGGACAACAAGGCCGTCGAAATCATTCAGGCCCTGCAGAAGGGGCAGTTCTACGGCATGATCACGTTCAATCAGTCGCTCGTCAAGCTGTTCAAGGACGGCCTCGCCACCGAGGCCGAGGTCCTGTCCGCCGCGTCGAGCCCGGACGACCTGAAGCTGGCGCTTCGGGGCATCGAGCAGGAAATCAAGCCGGCTTAAGAAAAATTTCGGAGGGTTTTCATTATGTTCGCAGAAGGCTATATCGGTATCGCCGGAACGATCGGAGTCGGCAAATCCACGCTGACGCAGGACCTCGCCGCGGCGCTCAACTTCGAGCCCATCCTCGAGGAAGTCGACGGCAACCCTTACCTCGAGCCCTTTTACGGGGACATGAAGCAGTACGGCACCATGATGCAGGTGTGGCTGCTCAACCACCGCTTCCGCCAGCACCGCGAGTTCGTCACGCGCATCAGCCTCGGCAAGATCCGCGGCGTCGTGCAGGACCGCACGATCTGGGAAGACACCATCTTCGCGCGCATGCTCAACCAGCATCCCGACAAGATCATTACGGACATGGACTACAACACCTACCTGGACCTGTTCGACAACATGGTCCTGCGCGAGCTGGTGTTCCCGCAGATCATGATCTATCTCGACTGCAGCCCCGAGACCGCGATCAAGCGCATCAACTCGCGCGGCCGCATGATGGAGTCCGCCGTCAGCCTCGAGTACCTTCGCATGCTCAAGGAGAACTACGATCAGTTCATCGGCGAGATGGAGCAGGCCGGCGTGCGCATCCTGCGCATCAAGTGGGAGACCTTCCAGCCCGTCAGCGAGGTCGTGCGCATGGTGCACGAGTACTCGTTGAAGCCGTCGAGCTTCACCAAGTGGGTTCGCCCGCTGCGCCGCACGCCCGCGATGAAAGCCAAGACCCTCCCGTTGGAGAAGGCTCCTGTCTAATCTTATGACCGCCGCCCCGGGCGCCTGGCTCGAGAAGGACGGATTTCTCCTCGAGCCGCGGCTTGCCGCGCTCGGCCTTAAGCATGGATTTACGACAAGGCGTTTGGGTTCCATGAAAATGGACTCCGAGCGTCAGGCAGCGGCAGCTTTGCTTGAGCTGCCCAATCCGTTGCTGTTGAAACAAGTTCACGGCATCGCCATCCATCGCGCGGCCCATTCGGCGAACGGTCTCGATGGCGATGGATGGACCTTGGGCCCCGGCGACGAGGGTTTGTGTGTGGCAATTTTCACGGCCGATTGCGTGCCGTTGTATTTGTGGACCGACGATGGGAAATACGCCGGCGTGTTCCACGCGGGCTGGAAGGGCATGGCGTTGGGTATGCCGGCCAAGGCCGTCGCCGCCCTCGTCGAGCGCGGCGCGAAGGCGTCGCGTCTGCAGGCGGCCTTCGGACCTCACATCAGCGGCGACGCCTACAAGGTGGGCCCCGATTTGGAGAACTCGTTTCCGGCGTCTTCGTTCAAGAAGAAAGGCGACGAAATATTTTTGGATCTGGATGCCGACGCCCGCCGCCAGCTCGTCGAAGCCGGCGTGCCCGAGCGCATGATCGGCCCCGCGGCCCCGTGCACCCTGTCGAACCCCGACGCCTACCATTCCTTCCGCCGTCAGAAGGACGGCGCGCGGATGCTTTCATTCTTATCGCTGGACCGGAGGCCGTCATGATCGCTCCTCGCCGCGCCCTGCGCGAGGTGTTCCCGTACCAGCCCGGCAAGTCCATCGCCTCGGTCCAGCGCGAGCTGGGTCTGAAGTCGGTGGTCAAGCTCGCCTCCAACGAGAACCCTCTCGGCCCCTCGCCTCGCGCGATGGCGGCCTACCGCAAGGCCGAGAAGTCCTGCGGCCTTTATCCCGAGGGCACGAGCCCGGAGCTGCGCGCCGGCCTGGCCCGTTTCCATCAGGTCGAGCCCGAGTCCATCATCGTCGGCAACGGCTCCGACGAGATCATCCGCCTGCTGTGCGAGGCGTTCCTCGATACCGAGGACGAGGTGGTGGTCTCCCAGCACGGCTTCATCCGGTTCAAGCAGCAGTCATCCATGATGGGAGCTCGCGTCATCGAGGTGCCGATGACGGATTGGACCCACGATCTGGAGCTGATGGCCAAGGCCGCGAGCCCGCGCACCAAATTGATTTTCGTGGCGAACCCCAACAACCCGACCGGGACGTACAACACCCAGGACGAGGTCGAGACCTTGCTCGCCGCCGTGCCCAAGACGGCGCTCGTGATCCTCGACGAGGCCTACTTCCAGTACGCGGAGTCCATCTCCGGCTATCCGAAGAGCCTGCCCGCGCTGGTGCGCGAGCACGACAACCTCGTCGTGATGCGCACCTTCTCCAAGGCCTACGGCCTCGCCGGCCTGCGCGTCGGCTACGGGGTCGCCGATCCTGAGCTCACCGGCTGGCTCGACCGCATCCGCATGCCCTTCAACGTGAACCTCCCGGCCCAGCTCGCCTGCCTCGAGGCGCTTAAGGACACCGCGTTCGTGAAGCGCGGCGTCACCGTCAACGACTCCCAGCGCGCCGTCGTCGCCCGCGTGCTCGGGGAGATGGGCTTCGGCGTCGGCGAGTCCGCGACCAACTTCCTCTTCGCCCGCAGCCCGATTCCCGGCCGCGAGTTATTTAAAGCGTTGCTTCGTCAGGGAGTGATCGTGCGGCCGCTCGATGAGTACGGTCTTCCTCACCACATCCGGATCTCCATCGGCACCGCGGCGCAGAACAAGGCCCTGTTCGCCGCGCTCAAGAAAGTCCTCACGAAGGTGCCCGCGTGACCAAGCGCAAGGGCCTCGTCATCGCCATGGACGGCCCCGCCGGGGTGGGCAAGTCCACCGTGGGCGGCCTCGTCGCCAAGAGCCTGGGCTACAAGTTCATCAACACGGGCGAGATGTACCGCGCCCTGACCTGGAAGGGCCTCGAGTCGGGCGTGGACCTCAACGATCAGGACGCCGTCGTCGAGCTGGCCAAGAAGATTGAATGGGAGTTCAAGCCGATCGAGGAAGGAGGCAGCACGCTCAAGACCTTCATCGACGGCGTCCCCGTCACCGTGCAGATCCGGGAGGAGAAGGTCAGCATCAACTCCTCGCTCGTGGCCGCCAATCCCGGCGTGCGCAAGTTCATGTCCAAGCTTCAGCGCGAGTTGGGTGTTTATCAGGCCCGCGAAGCGGGGGGCATCGTGATGGAAGGCCGCGACATCACGACCAACGTCTTCCCCGACGCCGACGTGAAGATTTACCTGGACGCCAGCCCCGAGGAACGCGCCGACCGCCGTTACCGGCAGCTCAAGGCCGCGGGCCAGGAAGCCGACCGCGACAAGATCCTCGCCGCGATTCTCAAACGCGACCTCAACGACCTGAAGCGCGAGATCAACCCGCTCAAGCAGGCGGAGGACGCGCTCGTCATCGATTCGACCAAGCTGACCATGCACGAGGTCGCCGAAAAAATCCTGCGCCGTATCCGCAAGGGCGCGAAGCTCAACGGTCATGGTAAATGAATTCCGCCGACGCCAATTTCCCGGCGCGCATCTGGTCCGAGACCGTGGTGCGCGGCTGTTTCTCGGCGATCTGGGGCGTCAAGGTGGAGGGTTTGGAAAACATTCCTCTCGAGGGCCCTGTGATCCTCGCCGTCAATCATGTGAGCATGATCGATCCCCTGTTGATGTCGATTGCGGTCGCTCCGCGGCGGCGGCCGTTCGCGGTCGCCAAGAAGGAGCTTTTCGAGACGCCGGGCCTCGCCTGGTGGCTGCGGAACACGGGCAACTTCCCTTTGGACCGAACGGGGGACGCGACCTCGGCCTTGAAGGCGGCGTTGGACGTCCTTCAGCGCGGCGGCTGCTTGGCGATTTATCCGGAGGGCACGCGCGTGAAGCCCGGGGAGAAGCGGGCGCCGAAGGCCGGTATTTCCTTTCTGGCGTTCCGGGCGAAGGCGCCCGTCGTGCCCGTGCGGGTGCTGGGCACCGCGGAATTTCCGCGAAGATTTCCGTTGGAGGCGCGCATCGGGGAGCCGATCGCGCCGCCGTTGTCGGAGGACCGGGAGACCGGTCTGGCGTACGCCAAGACGGTGATGGAAAGAATTTACTCACTTTGACGGTACATTGAGGAGACAGACTATGAATCAGAACACGAAGCTCAACGAGAAAGCCTGGGAAGCCGCGGAACCCGAAGAGGGCGATACCGCCGCCGAGACGGGCGGAGAGACGATGGAGTCCCTCCTCGCTCAGCAGTCGGCTACGGTCGACAAGCTCGCCGATAAGAAGGTCGCCTGGGTCAAGGTCATCACGGTGACCAAGGACGCGGTCCTCGTCGACGTGGGCGAGAAGAACGAGGGCACCGTGCCGCTCGTCGAGTTCGTGGAAGATCTCGCCGCGCCCAAGGCTCCTGCCCCGCAGGCGGGCCAGCGCGTGCCCGTCATCAAGTCGGGCGGCCGCAATAAGGCCGGCCACGTCGTCCTTTCGCACCTCAAGGCGAAGACGGAACTCGGCTGGGAAATGGCGATCAAGGCTCACGCCGAGAAGCAGCGCGTGCGCGGCATCGTGAAGTCCTCCGTGAAGGGCGGCTTCATCGTCGACGTGCAGGGCGTCCAGGCCTTCCTGCCCTCCTCGCTCGCGGACCTGCGCCCCGTGCGCCAGCCCGAGAAGATGATCGGCACCGGCGTGCGCTGCATCGTCATCGAAGTCAACCAGAGCAAGCGCCAGCTCGTGCTCTCGCGCAAGGCCGTCCTCGAGGACGAGGCCGGCAAGCGCAAGATCAAGATCATGGAAGAGCTTCGCGGCGGCGAAGTCCGCATCGGGCGCATCGTGCGCGTGTCGGCCGAGGGTCTGCTCATCGACATCGGCGGCCTCGAAGGCACCGTCCGCCCCGCCGACATGGCTTGGGGCACGGCCAAGCCCGCTGCGTTTGAGCGCGGTCAGAAGCTCAAGGTGAAGGTGCTCTCCAAGCCCGAGAAGGCCGGCGACCCCGTTTACCTCGGCATCAAGCAGCTGCAGGCGAACCCGTCGGACGCGATGCGCAAGAAGTTCGCGCCCAAGTCCACGGTCACGGGTAAGATCACCGAGGTCGGCGCGCACGGCGTGCGCTTCCAGATCGACCCCAAGACGGTCGCGTTCGCGCCGGCCGCGGAGTGCGACGCGGACGTGATCTACAAGCTCGGCGACGAGGCCACCGGCATCGTCACCGGCATCGACTCCACCGCCTTCGAGGTTCGCGTCTCCCTCGCTCGCTTCAACGAGATCAAGGACCGCAAGCGCGTGGCGCAGTACATGAAGGCGCCGCCGCCCCTCACGCTCGGCCAGATTCTGTCCCCGGAGGACGAGGGTTGACCCATCGCGTCGCCGACGAAGTCCGCCTGAAGCCGGTCAAGAGCCCCTGGGCCTTGGCCGGCGGCTGGCTGAGCGCCCGGGCCGTGACGATCGCGGCCGGGCTCGCCGTGGTCTCGCTGTTCGGGACCTTGGCGTTCATGCTGCGGGAGAGGCCCCTTCCCCGCCGGCACGCGGACTTCCCGGCGCCGCCGCAGGTGGCGACGCAGATTCAAGCGGCGCAGGAACGCCTCAAGGCGAACCCCCAGGACATCTCGGCGCTCGTCGAGCTCGGGACGCTTAAGTTCGAAAAGGGCAAGGACTCCTACGTCGAGGCGATCGGCGATCTTGAGGAGGCGCGTGACTTAGGAGCCCTCGACCCGCGCATCTTCTACTGTCTCGGCATCATGTATCAGGAAGAAGGGCTGTTTCCGTTCGCCCTCACCGAATACAAACGGTTCCTGCGTCACTACCCCGAAGACAAGGAAGTCCGCATGCTCACGGCGAAGCTCTATTACCGCATGGGGCTGTTCAACGAGGCCATCGGCGAGTACGAGCGCCTGAAATTTCAGGACGCCTCCGATCCGCTCATCGAGGAGAATCTCGGCTTGAGCCTGCTCAGCGCGAAGCTGATCGATCGCGCCGTCGCCTCTTTCGCCCAGATGAAGACCCACGGCGGCGACTACGCCCTGCGCGCGGAGTATTACCTCGGGCTGATGGCCCTCGACGCGGGCAAGTTCCAAGAGGCGTACGATCACTTCGTCGCGGTCGGCGCTCAGCCCCTCGCGGGACTCGAGCCTCAGCGCGTGCCCACGGGGCTCGCCATGGCCGCGCAGAAGCTCGGCAAATGGGAAGAGGCGCGCCAGGCTTGGGAAACGGCCCTGAAGGCTGCCCCTGGCGACGCCAAGGCCACCGCGGCGCTCAAAGAAGCCACGCGTCGCGCCGCCGCCGCCAAGAAGATCGCCGACGCCGCGGTCGAGAAGGCCAAGCGCGAGGCGGACCGCGCCGCGGAGAAGGCCAAGAAAGAAGCGGAGAAGGCCGCCAAGGAAGCCGCGAAAGAGGCCGCGAAGAAAGCGGCGGCCGAGAAGAAGTGAGCGCTCTCGCGGCGCTCGCGCGCCGCTACGGCACTCCTCTGTACGTCTACGACGCGGCCGTGGTGCGCGCCCGCTACCGGGCCCTGCACGGCGCTTTCACGCGGCCCGTGCTCGTCTGCTACGCGCTCAAGGCCAACTCGAGCAAGGCCGTCGCCTCCGTGCTCGCGCGCGAGGGCGCCGGCGCGGACATCGTCTCCGGCGGCGAACTGCTCCGCGCGCGCGCGGCGGGATTCACTCCGTCTCGCATCGTGTTCTCCGGCGTCGGAAAGACCGAGGAAGAGATGGCCGCCGGCCTGCGCGCGGGCGTGAAGGCTTTCAATATCGAGTCCGGAGAAGAGCTCGACGCGCTGGCGCGCGTCGCGGGACGCCTCAAGAGACCGGCCCCCGTGTCCATCCGCTTAAACCCCGATATCAACGCGAAGACGCACCCGCACATCACCACCGGGCGGGCCGAGAACAAGTTCGGCGTGGAGACCCAGGAAGCCCTGGCGCTGTACCGGCGCGCGGCCCGGGACGCCCGCCTGCGCGTCGTGGGCGTCCAATGCCACATCGGCTCGCAGATCACCTCCTTAGCCCCCTATAAACGCTCTGCGCGGGCCGTGGCGGCCCTGGCCAAGGGCTTGAAGGCCTCGGGCATTCCGCTCGCCTTCGCGGACCTAGGAGGGGGCCTGGGCATCTCCTACAAGGACGAGACGCCGCTCGACCCGTCGGCCCTCGTAAAGACCTTGGAAGCGGCGTTCTCCGATCAGCCGGAGCTCGAGCTTCTCGTCGAGCCGGGTCGCTACCTCGTCGCCGACGCGGGGCTCCTGCTCACCAGGGTCCTCTACCGCAAGCAGACCTCGAAGCGACGCTTCGTCATCGTCGACGCGGCCATGACGGATCTCCCTCGTCCCGCCCTGTATAACGCGTGGCATCCCGTCGAGGTCGTCTCGCCCCGTCGGGGAAAAAAGACCATGGCGGACGTCGTGGGACCCGTCTGCGAGTCGGGAGACTTCCTCGCGCGGCAAAGACCGCTTCCGCCTCTCGAGAGGGGGGATCTGCTCGCCGTGACCAAGGCTGGAGCGTACGGCTTCGCCATGAGCAGCCAGTACAACTCGCGTCCTCGCGCCGCCGAAGTCGTGGTGGACGGGGGGAAAGCGCGCCTGGCGAGGCGAAGGGAGACGTTCGCGGATCTGACGAGGGGGGAGCTCTAGCGTGGCGAAAAACAAAAACACCATGAAGAAGGAGGCGCAGGCCCCCGCGCTTCCCTCTGAGGCCCTCTCATCCCGGGGTAAGGTCCTGGCGGGGGCGGGGGGAGCCCTCGTGATCGCCGGTTTCGTCCTCTTGTCTTTCGCTGATGCCATGGGCCGCAATCTTCCTGCCTTGGTTTCTCCCTTCCTTCTGATCGGCGGCTACGCCGCGATCGGCCTTGGTCTTTTTCTTCCGCCCGAAAAAACCATCTAACGCGGCGACCTTCCGCTGTTGAGTTTTCCTGATGGCCTTTTTTCGGTCCGCGGCCTAACCGCCTCCCGACCCCGGGTCTTCGATGGTTTTTTTCGCGCGCCCCCTTTCGACCCTTTTTTCCTTCCTTGGTTTTTTCGGCGCCCCCCGGCTGGCCCCGAGTTGGTCGATTTCTTGCCTGGTTTTCCGGCCTCTGACCCCTAGTCTCTTCCATGGTTTTTTCGGGCCTACCCCCGGCACCCCCTGATCCCTGAAATGTTGCCTGGTTTTTCGGCCTCCAACCCCTAGGGTCTTTGATGGTTTTTTCGGGCCTACCCCCTGCCGGCCCGGATCCCCGAAATGTTGCCTGGTTTTTCGGGTCGTTTACCCTAGGGTCTTAGGTGGTTTTTTTGGGGGGTGCTTTTGGGGATCCGAGCTGCCCAAAAACTTGCCAACTTTCCGGGCTCCTTTCATGGTCTTTTCGGCCTCATGGCCGATTTGGGGGTACCCTGCCCCTGGGCCTTTCATGGTTTTTTTGGCTCATCCCGGCAGCTCCATGATCCCGGTATTCTTGCCAACTTTTTGGCTGGTTTCCGTGGGGTGCGGCCGGCGCCGCCCCGATTTTCTGCCAACTTTTGGGGGGCGTTCGACTGCTAATTTAGAATATCTCACAAACCGTGTTGTTTTGCTTAAAATCGCGTTATCCGTACGAGGTAAATCGCTCGAAGTTCTGTTGGAGTATTGCGTATGCTGAATTGGCCATACCCCATCCAGATGTAACATAATAAATATTATCATAAGTAAGTAATACGGCAGGTTGGCCGGGGCTGTTTGTTGGTTTTGCTTCCCCCGGCCGTTCCGTATGGCCGGAATTCAGGCGTGGCCGACCGTCGGCTTTAGGGCCGCTTGCCTAGGACCGTGGCCGTCAGTTGTTCGGCCAGCAGGAGCGCCCGGATCTTGCCGGTGGCCGTGAGCTCGTAGCGCCGGGACCGGCGCGATCCGGAGCTCAGAAGCTCGCCCTGGGCGATCGCGTCCTGCATGGTCCGGTCCATGCGCCCTATAGGATAGCCCGAGGCGCGCAGCCACTTGGCCACCATGGTCGCCGTGGGCTTGGGTTGGCTTAGGAGCCGCTCCGAGGCCATCAGGAGCACCAGGCAGGCATCCTTGCCCTCCTTATCGCCGCCCTGGATCTTGCCGCGCAGGGTCAGGCCGCCGCTCTTGGCCGTCACGACCGCGTTCCAGTCCACCCGCGGCTCGCGCTGCGGGCCTTCGGCGGCGGCGCCGGCCACCGGGGTCTGGCGCAAGATGAACTCCTCGCGCTCTTGCCGTACGAACTCCGCGTCGCCTTCGACCTCGAGCTCGGCTCCGTTGGGCAGCTTGAGGCGGACGCGATGTGGGTTCATGTCCTTATTATCGCATATGTCATGAAAAAGGTCTACCGGCTGTGGATATGTCGTGTACAACTCAAATGGGCGAACGTGATTGTTTGTATACGTCATGTTTGATGTCTTTATAAAAATACATAAGACATATACGACACGTTAAGGACAGCGAGCGGTGAAAGGCTTGGGGATAACTTTGGGGATTCCTCGACGGAGAATCGGAGATTCCCCTCCCCCCTCGCAGCCTTGCCGGCACCCGGGGTCGAGGCCGGATTTAAAGACAGGAGCGGCTCCAAATCGAGCGGAAACGGCCCTAGGCTGGACGCGGGATCGGAAGGGCGGCAAGGGCCTGAAACGGGGGTCTAAACGGCCTTGGTGGACCCGCGGCGGGCGCGGGAAATCGGCGGATTACGGGGGTTCGCAGTGGGCTGGCCGCACTGATGATAATCACTGTTTCCTGGAAACAGTTGCGACTTCAAGTAGCCCGGAGGGTGGGGTTGGTGGGGCTGAAATGGGCCGCCGGGATCGGCGCGGGTTGATCTTGGCCGCCGGGATCCTTCGGACCCGGCGCAAAAGTGCGGCGGGAACTCCTTAAACTTTTAGAACCGCCCGGAGGCTTCGAAGGAGTACTTGCGGGCGACCGAGCGGCCGGGGTCGGTGAACTTGCCGGCGCGGAAGTAGGCCATGCTCGCGGCCAAGTTTAGCTGGTCGCGGATGGGGTAGCGCACGCGCAGGTCCCACTCCGTTCCGAGCGTCCGCGATCCGGAGGAGATGCGCTCGGCCTGATACAGGAAGAAGTCGATGTCGATCGTGACGCCCTTGTAGGAAGGCGGCGTGTAGCCGGCGCCGACCACCACGAGGCCGCTGGCGCCGTTGCGCAGGCCGTTGGCGGTGGTGGTGGAGTAGTTCCCCCCGAAGCCGTCGTAGGCGGTCGCGGCGAACAGCTCGCCGAAGCCGACGCGCTCGAGGCCGTTGTAGCGGTGGCCGCGGCTTGGAAAGAACGCCTCGTCCTTGCCGTTCGTGCCGGGGTCGTCGCCGGAGCCGCGGGCGACCGAGGCGCGAGCGATGCCTTCGCCGGTCTTCCAGAGCGCCTGCTTCCACTTCATGCGCACGACCTGGGCGTTGCCGTTGTAGGTGATGTGGCTGGGCGAGGGCGAGAGACCGGTCGGCGTCGCGACGCCTTTCTCGATCGCGGCCTCGCCGTCGAACACCATGGGGCCGTAGCTGATCTGGTAGCGCAGGCTGGTGAAGCTACGCACCGCCTTCGACACGAGGCAGCCATTGGGCTGCGGGTTGCCGGAGTAGTTGCAGCCGTAGACCGTCTGCTGGGCGCGGTCGCGCTCGATGAGCTGGTTGAGCTGCCACACGCCCTCGCCGGGAAGGTCGATCGAGGCGCCGGCCAGGTCGAGGCTGTTCGGGGCCGAGGCGTTCAAAGGGTTGCGGTCGTTGAAAATGAACCCTTCGACCTTCATGTTCCACCACGGCAGCTCACCGCGCGCGGAGGCGCCGGTCAGGCCCGCGCCGTCGTCATCGAGCAGGAGGCCGGAGCCGAGCTTGTAGCTCTGCCGTCCGAGCGTCGTCTCCCAGTTGTAGCCGAAGAGCCGGTGCACCTTGAGGTAAGCGTTCTCGATGAAGGGTGTGAGGTCGGCGTTCGGGTAGTACGAGGCGGCGCGGTCGAAGGGCGAGGCGACGGAGGCGGTCGACCCGGACACGCCGATCGCGCGGAGCACGATGCCGAGGTCCATCGTCACGTCTTCCCCCCCGCGCTGCTCGAGCGGGATCTTGCGCACCGCGATGCCCAGTCGCGCGTCGTTCGTGATGAACGAGTGGGAGTTCTTGTCGCTGGTGTTGTAGTTGAGGTTGGAGTACGACACCGCTTTCATTTTGTAAGCGGCGGTCACGTCCAGGCTCGCCGCGTGAGCGGAGCCGGAGGCCAGAAGAAGCGCGAGCGCGAGGGATCGCATCGGTCCGAAATCCTAGCAAAAAAAAAGAACCCCCCGGCCGTTTAGGCCGGGGGGCTCCTTACTTTATGTTCTAGGTGATCTTAGAACTTGATCGAGACATCGCCGGCCAGCATGACGACCGGGTTGAGAGCCGCGTTGGCTCCCTTGATGTCCGCGATGCCCGCGCCGGGCTTGAACGAGCCGGCCGTGGCCTTGAAGGACACGTTCTCGGAGTGCTTCCACTCGGCCGTGACATCGACTTCGGAGCCGATGTTGCGGCTGTTGCGGGAGTCAGCGAGCGCGTTGTTGGTCTTGTTGAACGCATCGCCGTTCGAGGCGAGGCGGGTGAACGCGTAGCGCCAGAAGGCGACGCCGGCGGTCAGCTTGTTCAACGAGGTCGGGGTGCCCTTGATACCGAGGCCCCAGATGGTGCGGTTGGTCAGACCGTTGGACGCGATGGTTCCGTTCGAGCCGCTGGTCGTGCCGTTACCGAGGGTGATGGCCGCGCCGCTGTCGAAGCGACCGTAGATCCCACCCGGGCGGTAGTCCGTGTTGATGGACTGGAAGTTATTGTTGCCCTGGTAGGTGCCGTTGCTGTCGCCCGTGCCGTAGCCGAACTCGCCCCAAGGCGAGATCATGCCGACGTTCGAGAGGTCCAGCTTGTACGCGGCCTTAGCGAGAAGCGCCCAGCCCTTGTAGCTGGTGTTCTCGGCGGTGGTGCGATCCTCACCCATGTTCTTCGCGAGCTCGGCGCTGGCCGAGAGACCGCCCGCGGTGACCTTCGCCTTCACGCCGGCGACCCACAGGTTGGTGTTCTTACCGTTGGTGGCGCCGTTGCTGGCGTTCGTCGTCACGCCCAAACCACCCACAGCGTGGGTGACCCGGTTGTAGACGTACAGGCTGGGCTTGACCATCTCGTGCATCTTGCACGAAACAACCACGCCGCGGAGGTCCGTCGCCGCGCCGGGGGTGTTCGCGAAGGTGTTCACGGCCGAGTCCGCGGTCTTACCCGCGAGCGCGGTCACGGACATGTGCTCGCCGTTCCAGTCGGCGCGGAACATGTCGATGGCGTCCACGCGCATGCCGTAGGCGTCGCGCGGGCCGTAGTAGACGATGAGGTCGCCCTCTTCGCCGTAGAACTGGCGGCCGGCCGTCACGTCGACGAGGCCCATGACCTTGTCGATCTTGACGTTGGCTTCCTGAACGATCGTGGTGTCCTGGATGCCGTTGACGGTCTGCGCGTTGGAGCCGTAGGTGCGAGCGGCGCCGACGCCGCCTTCCGCGCCCTTCACGAGGGTCACGTGGCCGTGCACGTCGTCAAGGACGTCCCAGTCGGCCTTCACGATCACGCGAGTCGTCGCGTGGCCGATCCGGTCGTTGTTGTTGTTCGCCGCGCCGGTGACGCCCTGGGGAGGGCGCGTCACGAAGTCGCCGACGTTGCGGGCGGAGGTCGTCTGAATGTCCAGGTTACCGGACACTTTGAAGTTCTTCAACAGCTCAGCATTCGCACCGGCCGGCACGAACATGGCCAGGGCTAACGTCGTTCCCAGGAGCTTTTTCATTGCTCTTTATTCCTCTCTTGTTTGTATCGTAAGCCCCGTTTCAGCGGGGATACTCACGTCATACCCCGCTTTGGACGGGGCCTACGTACGACAGGAGCGCCAGTTCTGTGCGGCTCCTTACGAATACTGCGGTGCGAATTTAGCACAAGCCTTTCGGCATTGTCAACTGTTTGTCAACAAAAATACATATCACCGGCACGGCCAGTCACAATCCACTCATTACCATCGAGTGTTATTTAGTAGGCGGTTGAAGCCGGGCGTTCGCACGCGCGGCCCAGGGCGTGTCCTGATACTGGAGGGTGATCTTCTGCCACGTGGCGCGCGCCGCATCCCCTTGGCCGGCCGCCACCTGGCAGCGGGCCATGACCTCGTAAACCTGAGGGGCGAGGAAGTGGTCGGCGTTCGCGTCCAGGAAGGACTGCGCGGCGGCGACGCAGTCGGCCGGCTTGCCGGCGGCTTCGAGCGCGGTGACTTTTTCGGCCTGGGCGAAGGGTTTGAGCAGCGCGGGAGACACTTCGGCGGCGCGGGTGAAGGAGGCCAGCGCCGCATCATGCTCCCCCTTGGACTGCTTGAGCTCGCCCTGAATCTGGCCGGCGATGGCGGCGGCGGCGGGGCTCGAGGTCTGGGCGGCTACCTCGGCGAGCGTGTCGGCGGCTTCCTTCGTCTTTCCATAATAAGAATAGGCTTCGGCCATGGACAGCTTGTCCCAGGCTTCGTTCTCGGCGGCGGTTCGGGAGTAGGAGTAGAAGCCGATGAGCAGGCCGACGATGGCGACGCCGGCGGCCCCCATGCCGACTTCCTTTCGGCGCTTGAGAGCCTGATCGAGGATTTGCCCGAAGAAGTCCCGAACTTCGTCCTGCTTGGAGGTCTGCCGGCTGGCCCAGTGCTTTTCTGTGGACATGGAGTTTGGTTGATCCTTGAGAGTTGAGAGAGCGTTTGCCCCGAGCGGGAATCGAACCCACATCTACCCCTTAGGAGAGGGTAGCTCTATCCATTGAGCTATCGAGGCGTCATATCCCTGTTACGGGAGCGCAATAATAGCTTATCAACCCCGTTTGCGCCACCCCCCCTTAATAGGGACTAGTAGGTGAGGAGGGAGTGGATCGTTTGGCCGGGGAGCTTCTTGCGACCATTAAGGAAGGCAAGCTCGATCAGGAACGCGCTGCCGACCAAATTCCCCCCCAGCTTCTCGATCAGGGAGGTGGCGGCGGCGGCGGTGCCGCCGGTCGCCAGGACGTCGTCCACGAGAAGGACATTGGCGCCCTTCGGGATGGCGTCCGCGTGGGCCTCGATCGAGTCCGTGCCGTACTCGAGGTCGTAGGTCGCGGAGTGGACCTTGCGCGGGAGCTTTCCTTTCTTGCGGAAAGGCACGATGCCGGCGCCCAGGCGCGCGGCCATGGCCGGGGCCAGCAGGAAGCCGCGGGATTCGACGCCCGCCACGATCTGCACGCGCTTCTGCTTGAACGGCGCGATGAGGCCTTCGATCACGGAGTCAAAGCCCGCCGGATCGGCCAGCAGGGGCGTGATGTCCTTGAAGAGAATCCCCTTTTTGGGGAAATCCGGGACGTCCTGGATCAGGGCCTTCATGTCCTTGACCGTCAGGACGGGCTTCGGCTCTTCCTTCGACTTCTCTTCTTTGACCTTCTTCATTTCTTTTTCTTGCCGGCTTTGACGGGAGCCAGGAACACGAGCTTGCGCGGCTGGCGCTTGCCGATTTGGGTGTGGGCGGCTGAGGGCGCGGTCTTGCGCCCGGCCGGGATGGTCTGGCCCAGGATGTCGGTCTTGAGCTTGGGCGTGGAGAAGCCGGGCTGGAGGTTCGTCGGTCCGCGGCGCCCCCCTTCGTCGACTTCGATGAGGCCCATACGGTTCGCCACTCGCCGAAGGCGAAGTAGCGCGCGCTCCTCGATCTGGCGGATGCGCTCGCGCGAGAGCTTGAGGCGCTTGCCCACTTCTTCGAGGGTCATGGGGGTCTGGCCGGTGAGGCCGTGGCGGAACTCGAGGATCATGCGCTCGCGGTCTCCGATCTCGCGCAGGGCCTGGTGCAGCTCGTCGTGCAACTTGAGCACGCCGATCAAGTTCTCAGGGGACTGCGCCGTGGTCTCGGCGATCATGTCCTCGACCGTGATGTTGTCGTCGCCCGAGTCGATCGGGGCGTCGAAGGAGCCCATGCCCTTGGCGGCCTCGGCCGCGTCGAGCACGCCACGCACCTGGCGCGCCGTCCAGTGCATCGCGCGCGCCATCTCGGCGAGCGACGGATCGCGGCCGAGCTTGACGTGCATCTTCTCCCACATCTTCAGCCACTTGCGCAGGGCTTCCCACGCGTGCGGAGGGATGCGGATGGTCTTGGAGGTCTCCTCGACCGCGCGGCGGATCGACTGCTCGATCCAATAAGAGGAGTAGGTCGAGAAGCGGTAGCCCTTGGAGGGCTCGAACTTGTCGATGGAGTGCATGAGGCCGAGGTTGCCCTCTTCGACCAAGTCCATGAAATCGATGCCCTGGCGGTGGTACTTCTTGGCGATGGGCACCACGAGGCGGAGGTTGGCCTCCATGATGCGCTGCTTGGAGACCCGGTCGCCCTTCTTGGCCTTCTTCCAGAGCTCATGCATCTCTTCGCGGGTGACGAGCGCCAGCTTCTGAATGCCTTTGAAGTACTGGCTCGTTGTATCCGTTGAGGGTTCCATGGATCTCCTAGATGATGCGAAAGGTTCTTTCGTTCTTCACGGCGACCGGCTGCGTCTCGATCTCGTCCACTCGGGCAGAAGGGTTTCCCGTCCGCATGCGTCGTTCAAATTCGTCCAACGTGTCCGGCGCGCCTTCGACTTCCGCTTCGACCGACCCGTCCTTTAGATTGCGAACCCAGCCGGCCAGGCCGAGCGTCTCGGCGGTTTCATGCGCGAACCAGCGGAAACCGACGCCTTGAACTTGTCCACGAAATGTCACATGTCGACGCGTCAAGGGGTCCTCGATTGACATTCTAAATATTTGTCAAGGGGCGGCGCAAGGGGCAAAATAAAAAAGAGCGCCGCGGGTTTTTAGGCCCGCGGCGCTCTCCGTCAAACTGGTCGGGGTACTCAGGCTTGAACTGAGAACCTCTTCGTCCCGAACGAAGCGCTCTGCCAATTGAGCTATACCCCGATGTGCGTCTACGAGAGTCGGTCACGCCCGCGGTCGGGGACACAGGAATCGAACCTGTAGCCTCTCCCACCCCAAGGGAGCGCTCTACCATTGAGCCAGTCCCCGACCGCGGGCGCGACATGCGGTCGGCGACGGCCGAACCACTCGTCAGGGGTATTTTAATTCTTTGGCCGCCCCGGCGCAACTGTTTCGTTTAGCGGCCCATCTCTTCAAGGATGGCTTTGAGTTCCTTTCGGACCTCGCGCAGCAGCTTGCCTTGCGCGCCGTCGACCGGCGCGGGACCGGTCAGCGGGGAGTCGAGCGCGGACTTGCCGCGGCGGCGATCGATGAGGGCGCGTCGGGCGCCGGCCACGGTCATCTTCTTGCGCTGCAGGAGTTCCTTAATCTCGAAGACGAGCTCGAGATCGGCACGGCTGTAGCGGCGATGCCCGCCGTCCCGGCGGGACGGCTTCAATTCCCCGAAGCGCGTTTCCCAGAAGCGCAAGGTGTGAGGCGGGACCTGCGCGAGCCGCGAGGCTTCGCGCATCGTGTAGTAGTCGCGATCGGGAAGAAACGGCAACTCCACGGATCGTTACTCCAGCAGGTTTTTCGAGGCCTTGAAGCGCACGCCGCGCCGCGACGGGACGCTGACCTGCTCTCCGGTCTTCGGGTTGCGGCCGCTGCGGGGCTGACGGGCCTTCACGCGGAACGTTCCGAAGTTCGAGATCACGACCTTGTCGCCCTGGTTGAGCGACGCGCGGATGGTCTCGAACGTGGTCTCGACGGCGAGAGCGGCCTCGCCCTTCGTGGTCAGGACTTTCGCGACTGCCTTGATGATGTCGAGGCGGTTCATTCGGCTTTTCCCCCTTTCTTGCCTTCGGGCGGCGGCTCGCCGCCTTCCGGTTTCTTCTTGAGGTCCTTGAAGATGTCCTCGGGCTTAAGGCTCTTGAGATCTTCCTTGAATTTTGAGACCTCGTCTTCCGAGATGGGCTTGTGCAAGGTCTGGCAGCGCTCGAAGACGCTCTCGTGCACCAGGATCGGGCAGCCGGCGCGCACCGCGATCGCGATGGCGTCGGACGGGCGGCTGTCGAGCTGAACGGTCTTCTTTCCGTCGCTGACGTGAACCTTCGCGTAGAACGTGTTCTCCTTGATGTCGGAGACGACGATCTTCTTGACCTCGAAGCCGAGCTCCTGGATGGAGGCGAGCAGGAGATCGTGCGTCAGCGGGCGCGGGAGCACGATGCCGGAGAAGCGGATGGCGATGGCCTGGCCTTCGGTGATGCCGATCCAGATGGGCAGCAGGCGGCTGCCCGAAAGCTCCTCGAGGAAAATGATGCACTCGTTGACCGTGGTCGCGAGCGAGTAGATGCGGACTTCTTTTTCCCCGGTGCCGCTCTTCGCGGGCTCGGGCGTTTTGTCCTTATCTTTATCCTTGTCCTTGTCGCCGCCCTCTTTTCCTTTGGCCATATGGATCGTCTCCGTTAAAATCCGAGCGCGGTCAGCACGCCCTTCGCCGGCGCGCCGCGCGTCGCGCGAAAAATCGCTTCGAGCAGGGGCGCCTTGACCTTGTGACGCGCGCACAGCTGACGCGCGCTGGCGGCGGCCTCGATGCCCTCGACGACGGTGTGAATCTGTGCGAGCGCCGCCTTCGGCGACAGGCCGCGGCCAAGCCGCTCGCCGAAGCCGCGGTTGCGGGACTCCGTCGAGGTGCCGGTGGCGATGAGATCGCCCAGGCCGGCGAGACCGTAGATCGTGTCGGCGCGGCCGCCGCTCGCTCGGATGAGGAGAGACATTTCCGCGAGGCCTTGGACCAGCAAGGCCGCCTTCGTGTTCGCGCCGGTGCCGAGACCGTCGAGGATACCGGCGCCGATGGCGATGGCGTTCTTGAGGGAGCCACCGAGTTCGACGCCGACGCGGTCGGGCCAGTGAGTGACGTTCAAGGCGCCGCCGTCGAACAGCTTAACGAGCTCATTCGCTTTCGCGCCGGAAGGGCCGCCGAGCAGCAAGCCGGTGGGAACGCCGCGGGCGACTTCGCGGGCGAAGGACGGGCCGGTGAGGGTCCAGACACGACCCTTAAGAGAAGGGAGCTCACGGGAAACAATATCCCCCATCGTGGCCAAGGTGTTGGGTTCGACGCCTTTGGACGCGTTGACGGCAACCTTAAAAGTCATTCGGCCATGCTCACGTATTTTTTTGGCCGTGGCCGCCAGGGCCTTCGACGGCAGAACAAAAAGCAAAATATCGGCGCCCTCAACGGCAAATTTAATGTCGTGGGTAACCTTGATGGAACCGTCCAAACGAAAACCGGGGATCTGTGCGTGACGACGGGTTTTTTGTAACGACAACGCGATCTCGGGAATGAATTCCCAGATCGTGACCTTGGCTTTTTTGTTCGACAGATGTTGAGCCAAAACGCAGCCCCACATTCCTCCGCCCAATACCGTTACTTTATGCCGAGGGGCCATGGATGCCGAGCTCCTTGTTCTGCATGAGACGCTGGATATTGGGGATGTGCTTATAGACGATGAGGGCGCCGGAAACCGCGGCGGCGATGCAGTAGGCCTGTTTGGCGCCGCAGGCGACCGCCGCGATCGGGAGGATCACCGCAGCGGTGATTGAACCGACGGAGATATGGCCGGAAATCTTAACGGCGAGCGCGAACGCGCCGATCGTGATCGCCATCGGCATCGCGATGAGGGAGGCGAAGACGCCGGCGGAGGTGGCCACGCCCTTCCCCCCTTTAAATCCCAACAACGGCGTCCAATTGTGACCGACAATCGCGGCGGCGCCGCAGGCGATGGCGAGCTCGGGGCGGCGCGGAAACAGAGCGAGGGATAGGTAGACGGGCGCGTAGCCCTTGAGGGCGTCGACGGCCAAGGTGATCGCTCCGGCGAGCGCGCCCGCGTTGCGGTAGACGTTGGCTGTGCCGGGATTTCCCGAGCCGCGGGTGCGGATATCGTAGCCCTTGAGGCGTTTAACGACGATGTAGCCCGTGGGAATACCGCCGGCGAAGTAACCAAAAAGAATGAGGGCGGGGTCCCTGAAATCTATCATGAATTACAGCGTAATCCTACCACCTCAGGCGGCGGGCGTCAACAGTGATTGCAGGCGATTCCAGTTCTCCGCGGTGACGCGCAAACGGAAGCGGATTTTCTCCCCGTGGACCTTGCGGTCGAGAATCTGCGCCGACTCGTATAGGCGGGCCGTCCAGGCTCCGGCTTGCGCCGCCGGGGCGTCAATCTCGCGCAGGAGCCATTTCGCGGACAGGGCGTCCTCGACGCGGGCCATCACGGCGGCGGTGCCCTCTTTCGAGGCGGCGGACATCAGCACCGCGTCGGGATGACGCCGGGACAGGTCCTGGCGCGCCGTCGCGTCGAGGCGGTCGGCCTTGTTGAGCGCCTCCACGCGCGGGATGCCGGTGGTGGCGAGCTCGGCGAGGGTCTGCGTGACGGAGGCGTGCTGGCCCTCGAGCTCGGGCGAGGAGGCGTCGTGCACGATGAGCAGGCAGTCGGCGGCTTCCACTTCCTCGAGGGTCGAACGGAACGCGGCGATGAGGGACGTGGGCAGGCGCTGGATGAAGCCGACGGTGTCGGTGAGCACCGCCCAGCCGCCGCTCGGCAGGCGCACGCGGCGCGCGGTCGGGTCGAGCGTGGCGAACAGCTTATCGTCGGCGTAGGCGGCGTATTCCCCCGTCAGCGCGTTGAGCAAGGTGGACTTGCCCACGTTGGTATAACCGACGAGCGCGACCTGAGGCACGGGCACGCCGGCGCGGCGCTCGCGGCGCAGGCGGCGCGAGGAACGCACGCGCTCGAGCTCGGCCTTCAGGTGCTTCATACGGAGTTGAATGTGGCGCTTCTCGTACTCGAGCTTGCGCTCGCCGGGGCCGCGCGTGCCGATGCCGCCGGCCTGCTGGGAGAACGCGCGGATGCCGGTCAGGCGCGGGAGCATGTAGGAGAGCTGCGCCAGCTCGACTTGCAGGCTGCCTTCGCTGGTGCGCGCGCGGCGGGCAAAGATGTCCAGAATCAGGCGAGTCCGATCCACGATCTTCACCTTGGGCAGGGCCTTCTCGAGATTCTTTTGCTGGGCGGGGTTGAGCTCGAGGTCGAAGATGACGGTGCCGGCGCGCAGGCCGGCGCACATCCCGGCGATCTCCTCCACCTTGCCCTCGCCGACGAGGGTGGCGGTGTTGAAGCGCGCGAGGGCCTGCGTGGTCTCCCCCACGACGAGCGCGCCCGCGGTCTCGGTCAGGCGGCGGAGCTCGTCGAGGCTCGAACGGATGACGTCTGTCTGGGATTTGGGGCCGACGCCGACGAGCACCGCGCGCTCGATCGGAGCGCGGGTTTCGCGGGAGACGTTTCGAACGCCCGTCTTTCGGGCCATCAGTCGAGCAGGACCTCTGGCATGGCGCGCTGCAGCAAGGTCCGCCAGCGACGGGCGGTTCCGGCCATCAAGGCGTCGAGCGGCGCGAAGTCGTCGGTGAGGATCGGCGCGGACTCGAGGTCGCGCGACGTCGGCTTCAGCTCGCGGCTGAGCATGAGCGCGACTTCCTGGGACGAGCGGAGAGGCGACGCCGGCGCGCCCGCCTCGAGCGGGCCCACGGAGGCGAAGAGCAGGATGTTCGCGAGGCCGGAGTTGGGGTCGCTCGCGACGAAGGCGCGCACGTGCGGGAACACCGCCGCCAAGGTGAGATAGACCGCCTTCCAGGGCCGGTCGTCCGGCGGCGCGACGGCGCTGACGATGTTGATCGCGAAGACGCCGCCGGGCGTCAGGCTCTCGCGCACGCGGGCGAAGGCCTCGGTCGTGAACAGATGCGCCGGCGGCGATTCCGCCCCGAACGCGTCAAGGTAAGCGAGGTCCCAGGGCCCGAGTCCGGTCTCGAGCGCCGCGCGGCCGTCGCCGACGACCACGCGTCCCTTGGGCTGATAGTCGAAGTAATCGCGCGCGGCTTCGGCGATCGCGGGATCGAGCTCGATGGCGTCCACCGTGAGGCCGCGACGCTCAAGGGCCTTGGGCAGGAGGCCCGCGCCGAGGCCGATGACGACCGCGTGCTTCGCGGAGGGACGCAGGGCGCGCGTCCACTCGAGCGCTCGGATATACTGGGACTCGCTTTCGCCTCCGGACTTCTCCATCACCGATTGGCTCGTGCCGTTGACCAGAAGGTAGCGCTTGTCCGGGCCGTCGAGCACGACGATGCGGCCGTAGGCCGACTCCCGCGTCACGAGCGAGATCTTCGAGGTCTGCGCCGGGCGAAGCGCCACGGCGAGGCAGGCGGCGCACACCGCGAGCTGGCCGACCGGGATCGAATGTTGGGCGAGCCATGAGCCGAGCGCGCCCAGCACGAGGAGCAGCAGGGCCGTTCCGTAGAGAATCTTGGACATCGGGAGATGAGGGATCAGGACGAAGCCCGTCAGCACGGCTCCGAGGACGCTACCGGCCGTCGAGACCGCCCAGGCGTCGCCCGATTTTCGTCCGGAGTCGGCGGCCCCGGTGGCCGTCAGCCGCACCGCGAGCGGCCCCAGCGCCCCGAGCAGGAGCAGCGCGGGACCGAGCAGGGCTGTAGCACTCGCGAGCGCGCCGCCCTGGACGCCCAGCGGCAGGCTCGCGCGCAGCACGGGCGCGCGCAGCCACGGCACCGCGGCCACGGTCAGCCCCGCCGCGGTGAGCAGGCGCGCGAACAGGAGCGGATAAGGCTGGCGGTCGGCCTGACGGCCGCCCCACGCGTAGCCGACCGCGAGGGCGACCATCGTCACCGTGATCATCGCCGACCACGTGTAAATCGATGAGCCGTAGAAGGGGCTGATGAGGCGGGCGCCGGCGAGCTCGAGCACGAGGCAGGCGGCGCCGGAGCAGAAGAGGCTGCCGAGCAGATAAGGCGTCGTGTACGTCGGCTGGCTCCCGGGTTTAAGCGGCGGTTTTTTCACGGGGTTCCTCCCACATAGACTTCGCGCTGGCGAGCAGCGCCGCCGGGGACGCGGACGCGTCGAGAGCGCGCGCAACGAGCTGCGTGCGGAACCAGGTGCGCTGGCGCTTGGCGTAGGCGACCGTCCCTTGGATCATCTCGGCGAGCGCCGCGTCGGAGCCCAGCTCTCCCCGCGCGCAGGAAAGAGCTTCCCGGTAGCCGAGGCTGGTGAAGCCCGGCTCGGTCCCGGCGAACTCCTTCGGGACGAGCGCTTTGACCTCAGCGACCAATCCCGGCCACATCGCGCGCGTGCGCGCCTCGATGCGCTCGCGCGAGCGCTCCGGCGTCAGCTCCAGGCGCAGCACGAGGTCCGCGGGGACGGCGCCGTCGCGGCGCTCGCGCCAGTGTTCTGTGATCGGCTTCCCGGTGAGTTCGAAGACTTCGAGCGCGCGCACGACGCGCTGGACGTTGCCGGCCGGAATATCGGCCGCGGCCTCGGGGTCGATCTTGGCCAGCCGCGCGTGAAGGTCGCCCTTGCTCACGGCGGCCAGGCGCGCGCGCAGCGCCTCATCGCGCGGGGGCAGCGGCGCGAGGCCCTCGAGCAACGCCTTGAGATACAGGCCCGTGCCTCCGCAGACGATGGCGACCTTACGGCGCGACCTGATGTCCGCGATCGCGGCGGCGGCTTCCTTGGCCCACCTCGCGGCGTCGTAGGCTTCGGCCGGATCGGCGCAGTCGAGCAGATGATGCGGGACGCGCGCGCGCTGCTCGGCGGAGGGCTTCGCGGTGCCGGCGTCGAGCCGGCGATAGACCTGGCGGGAATCGGCTGAGATGACCTCGGCGCCAAGCGCCTCGGCGATCAATATGGCGAGATCGGTCTTGCCGGAAGCCGTCGGACCGGCGAGAACGATCAAGAGGTCTCTACTTCGCCTTACGCGTCTTCGAAGACTTGCCCGCGAAGAGTGAATGAAACGGGCAGTCCGTTCCGCAGGCGTCGGGCAGGCCCAAGGAGGTGCGAGTCTGGCAGTCGGCGCTGTCCTCGGCCATCTTCTCGATCTGCTTCTGCGCGTCGCGCGGAATCTTGCGGAAGGCGAGTCCGACGCTGTAGGTCTCGCCCTTCTGGTGCACGCGCACGACGCCGGCCTCGATGGAGACGCCTTCGAGGCCCGGGATCGAGAGGGTCATCTGAAAAGACTTGGTGTGGGGCGGCTCGACGAACATGAGCAAGGAGATGCCGCCGGCTGAGAGGTCGGTCATGATGGCGGGCTGCTTGTGCATCGCGCTGTCGGAGCCCTCGAGCTCGAGCGTGATCGGCTCCACCATCCCTTCGACGACGCTGAAGCGGCGGTGCTTGCGGCGCTCGGCTCCGGTCTTCTTATGCTCGCTCATCTGTTTCCCCTTTCAAAATTCGTTTGCTCGTTCCGGTCACCCGGACCTTGACCAGCCGGCCGTCCGTCCCGGAGCCGTCCCAGGAGACCTTGAAGCCGTCCCGCGTGCGGCCGAAGCCGCTTCCCTCGTCCAGCACTTCGACGACCTTATTGACGCGGGCCGCCAACGCGTTTTCCGTCAGACCGTCGCACAGCGCGTTGAGCCGCGACAGGCGCTCTTCTTTCACGGCGTCGGAGACGTCGTCCGTCATGCCCGCCGACTCCGTCCCCTCGCGGGGCGAGTACTTGAACGTGTAAGACCACGAGGGCCGCAGGGCCCGGACGAGGTCGAGAGTGCGCTCGAAGTCCTCGTCGGTCTCCGAGGGGAATCCTACGATAATGTCCGTGGAGACTTCAACGTGAGGTAGGGTTCGCCGAAGGCGATTGGTTATATCGAGTATTTTGGCGGAATCATAGTTCCGACGCATGATCTTCAAAAGCCGGTCCGATCCGGATTGAATCGGCAAATGCAGCTGTTCGCAGACGCTTTTCGTTTCGGCCATCGCCGTAATCAAGTCGTCGTTGACGTAGTGCGGATGCGGGCTCTCGAAGCGAATTCGCTCCAAGCCTTCGATCTTGCCCAGGCGCCTCAGGAGCTCGGGGAAGCGGATTCCCCCCTCGTTCCAGCTGTTGACCGTCTGACCCAGCAAGGTGATCTCACGGGCTCCCAGCGCGACCTTCGCGCGCGCCTCGGCCATCACCGTTTCGTACGGCCGGTAAAGCTCGCGGCCGCGCACCGCGGGCACGATGCAGTACGAGCAGGAGTAGTTGCAGCCGCGCATGATGGTGACGAAGGCGGAGTGCGGCGAGGACCAGCCCGTGGGCTTGTCGGGAGCTTCGGCCTCGGTCGCGAACGCCGCGCGGCTTTCCTTCAGCATGTCGAAGCGCGCGCCGAGCGCCTCCTCCACGATCTTGGGGTAATCCTCGATGGACTTGGCGCCGACCACGAGATCCACGTATGGGAAGCGCTTTTGGATCCAAGGTCCCAGGCGCTCTGCCGCGCAGCCGGCGACGATCAGCACGCGCTCGGGGCGTTCGTCCTTCCACGCGCGAAGGCGTCCGATCAAAGACAGCGCCTTATCCTCCGCGTGCTGGCGCACGGTGCAGGTGTTGAGCACGATCGCGTCGGCGGTCTCCGGCTCGGCTACGGCGGTGAAGCCCCGGCCCTTGAGGGGCGACGCCAGCTCCTCGCCGTCGGCGACGGACATCTGGCAGCCGAACGTGACGACGTGCAGGCGCATGCTCAGCGCTTTTTCCGCTTGGCCGGCTTTTGCTTCGGGAGCTTCTTGTCCCCGCCCTGACGGCCCATGCCGATCTCGACGAGGTTGTGGGTCGCCTCGATGACCTGGCGGCGGGCCTCGGGGTCGAGCGGCGCGAGCGCCATGATGACCTTCTCGAGCGCGGCGAGCGTTTTCTTTTGGATCATGGAGTCTCCTGCCCGGCCTAAATTTTGATCTTTCCCTGCACGACGCGGAAGTGCACCACGCGCATCTCCTCGTCCGGTCGAATCTGCCGCCCGTTCGCGAAATTCATCTTGTCCTTCAACTCGGCCAAAGTCACGCCTTCGCGCTGGGCGAGGTCCTCATCGAAGCTGCCGAAGGTGCGCAGCTCGACGATCGTCACCACGAGCTGGGCGCGCACGCTGCCGTGCTTGTCCACAAGCTGCAGCTCGTCGCCGACCTTGAGATCGGCGTCCTCGGGATCATAGGCGGGACAGGCGGTGGCCGTTTTGCGGCCCGCCATGATGGCCTGGATCATCTTCTCGCCCAGACCGCCGTCGCCGTACCAGCCGAAACGAAAGCGTTTCACCGTCGAGAATTATAACAATTCTAAGACGGCTTCTTGGCGCAGTCCTTGCACTGGCCGAAGACCTCGTGGCGATGCCACTTAGGGACGAACCCCGCCTTGCGGCAGGCTTCGTCTTGGATCTTCTCGAGCGAGGGCCAGCGGACCTCCTGAATGCGCCCGCAGGTAACGCAGATCAGATGGTCGTGGTGCGGCCGGTCGAGCTCGACCTCGAAGCGGGAGGTCCCGTCCCGGCCGACGACGGGCGAGACGAGGCCGCACTCCTGCAGCATCTTGAGGGTGCGGAACACCGTGGCGCGGCCCACGCCGTGGGAGCGCAGCGCCACGTAGATTTCGTCCTGGCTCAGATGGTGGTCGGTCTTGAGGAACAGGTCGAGGATGAGGCGGCGCTGGCCGGTGAGCCGCAGGCCGTTTTTGGCGAGATGGTCGGTGAATACGCGCACGATTTTCGCCGCGTGCTTCTTGTCGTGGCCGGTGTCGTAGACGACGAGCTCTCTCACGGTCATAGGGTATCAGTCCGGGGCCGGGGACGCAATATTTTAGTCATGACTCCTTGCTACAATCGGAGGATGAAGCGGCTCTGGCCTTTGCCCGTTCTCCTCCTTTTGGCGCTCCCCTCGTTCGCCCAGGAAGGCGACGACGCGGCCCCGACGGAGGACGCGCCTCAGGAAGAGAAGCTGGCGCCGCCCGAGGGCGAATCCGCCCCGAGCGAGGAGGCCGCGCCGAATTCCGACGCCGCGCCGAGCACGGACGCCGCTCCTAACTCGAACGACGCGCCGCCCGCGCCGGAAGCCGGCGCGGACGAAGGCGCGAAGCCCGAGCCCGAGACGGCCGACGCCGCTCCCTCCAAGGAGGAGCCCATCGTCAGCGTCAAGGCGGTGTCGGCTCCCTCCGAGGAAGGGGACGAGAACGACGTCGCTCCGCTGGTCGAGAAGAAAAAAGTGACGCCGACCGCGACGATCACGAAAACGCCGAAGGCGGGCGCCAAAGGTAAAAAGGCCGCCGTCAAAGGCGCGAAGCCGGCCAAGGGCAAGAAGGGCGCGAAGGTCGCTGCCTCTCCCGTCGTGAAAACGAAGGCCCCGGTGCTGGTCGCCGACGCCCCGCCTCCCCCCGCCCCGATTCCCGCCGTGCCGCTCACGCCGATCACGCCGAGAAATCCCTAAAGCTTCTCGACGGACGTAGCGAGCACCCACCCTTTCACGCCTTCTTTGAGCAATCCCACCTCGAGCCAGGCGCCCGCGTCGGACAGGATGCGCACACGCCGTCCTTCGGGCGCGGTGTAGCCGACGGTGAATTTCTCGCCGGGCCCGTTGCGCAGTTCGGCGCGGCTTTCGATGATGACGCCGCGTCCCGGCGGCAGGACGGCCCGAAGCCCTGCCCACCAGAGGCCGAAGAGCAGCCAGGCCGCGCCGGCTCCGAGCAACCAATCGCGCAGACGCGCGCGTCGCTCCGCGGCGCCGAGCAGCGAAAACCCGGCGAGGATCAGCGTTGCCCACGCCGCGAGCCAGTGCAGGCCCGCCAGCTCGCGCGATGACAAGGCGGTGAAAGCGGTGAACGCGGGTCCGGGCACGCCGGGTGGAGCCAGCTCCTCGCCGGCGCGCTTGAGAGCGAAGTCCAGGTTGCGCCGCCCGTCGCCGTCGCGCGGGTCGAGGTCGAAGGCGCGCTGATACGAAGCGGAAGCTCGGCCGAGACGGCCGGACTTGAGGAGCGCGTTTCCGAGGTCGTAGCGGAGCGCGGCGTCGCCCGGGGTCTCGGCGACCAGCGCCGAGAAGGCGGAGGCGGCCCGCTCGAAATCGCCGGCGTCGTAGGCCGCTTTGGCGTCGGCATAAGGCGCGGCGACGGCCGGCAACGCAAGCGCGGCGGCGAGCAAAGCGACGATCATGAGATTCCCCCCTTCTCGAAGGCCAGCGTCAGGTCCCGTATCTCGTCGGCCAGGCGCTTGACCTCGGCCTGACCGGCGCCGGACGGGGCGTAGCGCAGAAGGTCGAGCTCGTCCCAAACCGACTTGAGACGCGCGAGCTCGGCCGCGGTGGGCGGTGTCTTGAGATTTTGGAGACGATGGGTCACCGCCTTGAGCGTCAGGCCCGCGGCGGGCTGATCGAACTTGTCGGCGAAGAAACCGGTCAACGCCTCGCCGAGCAGGGCGGTGGCGCGGGCGCGCTCGGCTTCGGGTTGGGCCTCGGCTTGCTTGAGCCGCTGCGCGGCGACGCCGCGGGCCTCGCTCGCCCGCCTCGCGCGCGGGTTGGCCGACGCCGTGCGCCGGCGCCAGTCGACGCCCAGCGCGGTCAGGAAGAAGAGAACCGGCAGGGCGTGCCACGGGCCCGTCGCGCCGAACGCCGCCAGCGCGTCGCCGACGGCGGAGCGGCCGCCCGGAGCCTTGAGGTAGCTCACGTCGCTCGCCACCTCGGTCACGCCCGGAGCCGACGTCGTTCCCGGGCCCACGACGGGAAGCGCCGCGTTGGGATCGCCGGGCAGCACGGTGAGCTTGACCGGGGCGCTCTTCGCCCGTTCGAACGAGCGCTTGGCGGGATCATAGTAGGACACAGTCACCGGCGGAATCTCGAGCGGTCCGGACACGCGGGGCACGACGACGGTCTTGAAGGTTTTCGTGCCGCCGATCTTGTCGCCGAAGCGCTCGAGCTTCACGGAGCTTTCGGAGTCGAAAAAGCGGACCGAGGGCAGATCGGGCCGCTTGGGCTCGGGCAGGGACTTGATGTTGCCGACGCCGCTGACGACGACCGTGAGGTTCAGCGCCTCGCCGGCCTTGAGCTGGGCCCGGTCGACGGAGGCCGTCACGCTCAGCTGGCCGACGACGCCGGAGTAATCCTCCGGCGCGCCGGGCGGCAAGGCCTCGGCCTGAAGCGTGAGCGGGTCGGTCTGCAGGCGTCGCGCCTCCGGGGCCTGCATGCTGAAGAAACGGTCGAAGAAATCATCGCCGGTGTTCGCGGCGCCGCGACGCGGGATTTGCACCACCACGGCGGCGGGCCCGATCAAGGCTCGTCCGGCTTGAACGGGGAAGAGCGCGCTCTTGAGCTCGGAGTAGTTGTAGCTACGCCCGCCGACCATCGTCGTGCCCTGGGTGTCGGCGCCGAAGTTTTCGGCCAGCAGTCCCGTCAGCTTCGGGGCGTCGTATTGCGGCGCGCCGAGCAACGGGACGGCGGTGAAGAAGCGCACGGTCAGCGTCACCTGTTCGTTGACGTAGGCCCGGTTTTTTTCGAGCGTGGCCGTGACGAAGGCGTCGGGCGTGGGGCCGCCGGTCGGCCGGGCCTCGGGCGGGGTCGGATGCGAGATAGCGGGATTGGTCGGCGGAACGGGCATCCCGGGCTGGGACGGCGGGGCGGCGGGCGGCGGAGCCGCAGCCGGAATATCGGGCTTAGGGGCCGCGTCAGCGATGAACTCCAGCGGCGCGGTCGGCGTCGCGCCCGGGACTTCGATGGGCGGCACGACGTAGCGGCCCGCTTTTCGCGGCGCGAGCACGAAGGTGTAGACCACGCTTGAGGAGACGCGGCCGTTGATGATCGACATGCTCTGGCTCTTGCCCGATTCGTAAATTTCGACGTCGGGGATGAGCGGCGGCTTGGGAGACGCCGAGCCCGAGCCGGAGATGGCGACCGAGAGCACCAGCTGCTCGCCGAAGGCCACGTGCGCGGTGTTCAGCGCCGCCGTGACGGAGAGATCGGCGGCCGCGGCCGAAGCGGCCGTCAGCCATGCGCAAACGACGAGGGCCATCGATTTCACCAGTCTTCTCCCGTCGGCGGCTTGCCCATCGCGCGCCGCCCCTTGCCTTCCTTCGCCTCACGTTGAGACTGTTTTTCGCGCTCGCTGACGGCGCGCAAGATGCGGTCGGCCTCTTCCTTGGTCAACGAGTCCTGGGGGCGAGTCTTGGGCGGGGTCTTGGGTTGATTCTCCCCCCCGCCTCCCCCGCCCTTGGACTTCTCTTTATCCTTGTCGTCGGGCTTCGGATCGTTCTTCTTCTTGTCCTGGCCCTCCTTCTTCTGCGGGGGCGGATTCTTGAGCCGTTTCAGGGTGACGGCCAGATTGTGGCGGGCGTCGGCGTCTCCGGGAGCCAGCGCCAGAGCGCCGCGGAACGCCGCGGCCGCGGCGGGAAATTCGTCTTTCTTGAAGCGCGCGTTGCCCAGGTTGTACAGCGCGGCCGCGCGCGTCGCGGCCGGCAACTCCTTGCGCTCGGCGACGGACTCGTACATGGCCATGGCGTCCTCGAGCTTTTCGAGGCGGTACAGCGCGTCCCCGGCGTTGAACGACGGACGCGGGTCCTTGGGCTTCTTCGCGGCGGCCGCCGCGTAACGAACGAGAGAATCCTCGTATTTCTTCCCCGAGTAGAGTTTGTTTCCCGCCCGGAGTTCGCCCTCGGCCGTGGCCGCGGTGGCGGGAGCCGCGAGCGCGAACCAGGCGAGCGCGACGAGAGCGGCGGATTTCGTGACGGGCGCCGCGGCGGAGGCCGCGGGAAGGAGCGGAAGCAACAGCTCGATCAGCAGGAGCAGGAACGCGACCGACGCGGGCCAGGCGTAGCGGTTGCGCCAAAGATTGGCGGTGCCGGAGACGCCCTTGGCGGCGTCGAGCTCGCGCACGCGTTTGGCAATGTCGGCGATCTCATCGGAGCCGGGCGTCGCCCGATAATAAGCGCCGCCTGTCTCGCGCGCGATTTTTGCGAGCATGCCCTCGTCCATCCGGCTGACGACCGTGCCGCCCGCGGCGTTCTTGTGATAGGTTCCGTCCGCGGCCGGGATCGGTTCGCCTTCCGGAGTACCGGTGCCCACGGTGAAGATCCTCACGCCCGCGGCGGCGGCCTCCTTGGCCGCGCCGAGCGGGTCGGACTTGTGATCCTCGCCATCGGTGAGCAGAATGAGGGCCTTGCCCCCGGGGTAGCGGCCGAGCATGGCGACCGAGGTGCGGATCGCGTCGCCGAGCGCGGTGCCGGGCGTAGGAACGGCGCCTACATCGAGCGCGCCGAGCAGCTGCTTCGCCGCGTCGGCGTCCTGCGTGAGCGGGCAGATCGTCTGCGCGGCCCCGGCGAAGGCGACGACGCCCACGCGTTCGCCGCGCAGCTGGTCGATGAGGATGGACAGCGAAGACTTCGCGCGCTCGAGGCGGCTCGGCTTGACGTCGGGCGTCATCATGGAGAGCGAGACGTCCACGGCGATCACGGCCTGGCGCGCGTCCGAGCGCGTCTCCACGAGCTCCACGCCGAACTGCGGCCCGGCGAGGGCGAAGAGAATGAATGCGACCGCCCCGAGTCTCAGCGCGGCGACGTCCCGCCGCGGCGGCGCGACGTTCCGGACCAAGGTCGCGGCGCGGCCCATGGCCTCCGTCACCAGCCGCCGGCGGCGTTCGGCCCAACGTAGCAGGGCCCACGCCCCCGGAAGGACCAGGAGGCCCGCGGCGAGCCAGCGATAGTCGCGGAACATCAGGGCCACCTCAGGAGCGGGCCCGCGGAGAGCGCGGACTCGATAAGGAGAAGGAGCAGGGCCGCTGCGAGCGGCCAGGCGTGCAGGTCGCCCGTGGCCGCGATCTTGGGAAGGGCGACCTTCGACTTTTCGAGACGATCGATCGCGGAGAAAATATTCTTCAGCTCGCCGCCGTCCTGGGCCCGGTAGGCCTTGCCCTCGGTCAGGCGGCCGATTTCGGAGAGGAGCTCCTCGTCGAGATCGTCGGTGACCGGCAAGGTCACGCGGCCGTAGCGCGGATCGTCGACGGTCATGGAGGATTCGCCCTTGCCGGCGACGCCGATCGCGTAGACCTTGATGCCGTAGGAGGCCGCGGCCTTGGCCGCCGTCAGGGGATCGACGACCCCGGTGTTGCTCCGGCCGTCGGTGAGCAGGATGATGACCTTGCTCTTGGCGGTGGAGTCCTTCAGGCGCGAGACGGCGGAGGCGAGGCCGTCGCCGATCGCCGTGCCGTCGGCGCGAGTCATCCCGGCGTCCAAGTCGTCCAGGCTGCCGAGGAGGGCGTCGTAGTCGAGTGTCGGCGGGCACAGGAGCAGGGGCGCGCCGCCGAAGGTGGTGAGGCCGATGCGGTCCTGGGCGCGTCCGAGGATGAAGCGCTTGGCGGTCGCCTTCGCCGCGTCTACGCGCGTGGGCTTGAAGTCCACGGCCTTCATGGACATCGAGCGGTCGATGGCGAGCATGATGTCGATGCCCTCGCCGTCGCCGCCGCGGCGACGAGCGCGGCCGGAGCGAAGCGCGCGGCGAGCGCCCGTTTGGACGGGCGGCGCGCGCGAAGGAGCTCGCCGGCGGGCAGTCCCAGCTTCCCCCCCGTCGCGCGCCACAGAGCGGCGGCCGCCGCCGCGAGCGGAAGCAGGGCCAGGAGAAGGAGCCAGGGGTGAAGGAATCTCACGGCGCCGTCTCCTTCGCGGGCGCGGGCTTGGGCGTCGTCGCCGCGATCAGCTCGAGCGCCATGTCGGCGTCCTTGGCGCCTTCCTCAGCGCCGGGACGGCCTTTGGCGAACTTGACGAGATCGGCCCGGCTGAGCAATTCGCGGACCTTTCCGCCGACCTGAAGATCCTGGGCGCGGGCCTTGACCAGCCGTTCGACCTCGACGCTGGTCATCGCGGTGACGGGCTGGCCGTAGCGCGCCTCGAGGTAGGCGCGCAGAATATCGGTGAGGCTCAGGTAATACGCGGCCTGATCGTTTTCCCAAAGGCCCGACGTGCGCAGCTTGGCGATCGCGCGGGCGGCGATTTGCTCCGGCGGCAGGAGCGGCGCGACCGGAATCGGCGTGCCGTCCGGCGCCAGCCGGCGCGCCTTCCAGCGCTTCCAGCCGTACCAGGCGGCTCCCAGCAGCGCGGCCGCCAGCAGCCAGGGCCACAGGGCCGGGCGAGCGCGGATCGGCTCCTTGATGTCGGCGATGTCCGCCTCGTCGCTGAGCGCGCTTTCGCTCACGGCGAACGTCGCCGGCGGAGCGGCAACGGCCTTTCCGTCGGCCGCGACGAAGCGCGCGACAAAGGACCGGGTTCCGGTCGAAATGGGCAGGAGGGTCCAGGACCAGGCGCCGTCTTTCTCGAACGCGTGGACCACGGCGAAGTCGTCGGTATTGGAGCCCTCGATGTCGGCCTTGAGCCCCGCGGGCGCGCCGCGGTAAACGATGCTCGTCTCGCCGGTCAGCACGGCGACGGACGAGGCGGCGACCGTCCAAGAGCCTTCCTGCGCCAGGGCGGGCAGAGCGAGGAACAGCGTCAGCGCCAGCGATCTCACCGGCTCCTCCGTTTCGCGCGCCGGCGGAAAAACGCGAGGAGCGGGTCGAGGGAGGGCTTGTCGGTTGTCACCGTCACGGCTTCAAGCCCGCTCGACCGGAAAGTCTTGGCCAGGTTCGCGCGCCGGGCGGATTCCTCTCGCGCGAACTCCGCCGCGTCGCCGCGGAGGTCGAAGAAGCCCTCGGCGCCTGTCTCCGGATCGCGCACCGCGACGATCGCGGAGGCGGCGGGCAGCGACGATTCGCGCGGGTCCTCGATGACGACGGGAATCAGGTCGTGCTTGAGCGCGCAGAGCTTCAGGGCGCGCTCGAAGCCCGCGTCGCGGAAATCGGAGACGAGGACGACGATGCAGCGGCGCTTGAGCATGCGCGTCAGCCGGTCGAGCGAGGGGCCGATCGCCGTTTTGCGGCCCCGCGGTTCGAAGGCCAGAATCTCGCGGATGACGGCGAGCACGTGGCGCCGGCCTTTGCGCGGCGGCAGCCAACGCTCGAGGCCGTCGGTGAATACGGCGAGGCCGACCTTGTCGTTGTTCTGGAGGGCGGCGAAAGCGAGCGCCGCGCCGACCTCGACCGCGGCCTCGCGCTTAAGGCGGTCCGCCGAGCCGAACGACTGCGACGCGGACAGGTCGACGGCGATGACGACGGTCAGCTCCCGCTCCTCCACGTACTGGCGGACGAAGGGCTTGCCCGCGCGCGCGCTGACGTTTCGGTCGATGTCGCGAGGGTCGTCGCCTTCCGCGTACTCGCGCACCGAGGCGAACTCCATCCCCCTTCCTTTGAAAACGCTCAGGTAGTCTCCGGAGAAGCTCTCCGAGACGAGGCGGCCGGTGACGATCTCCAACCGGCGAACTTGAGCGAGGATTTCTTGAGGGAGCATATCAGGTGGGGTCAGGCTTTCTG
>CALRXP010000002.1:0-32612 GCA_943372155.1 Candidatus Endomicrobiellum trichonymphae
CTCGGCGGTGAAGGGCATGAATAGATTTACACCGATCTGCCGGGCCTGACCTCCTCCGGCGCGCTCCCGGACTTCAAGCGCCAGAAGCAGGTCCGGGGGGAACTTTGTCGCGGGTAACAACGCGCCGCGACCGTCGGCCAAGCGATAAAAGTACCCTTCGCCTTCCCGCACAGCCAGGCGATCGGTGAAGGCCCGCAACCAAACCTGCCCGAGCGCGTCGGCCTCCGTCCCCTGCGGAGGCGGCGCGTCCGCGCGCTCGCCCAGGCGTTGAAACTGCCGGAAGACCTCCTTGGCCTCCCAAGAAATCTCCTCGCGCGAACCGGCCAGCAGGTCTGAGGCCAGCGCCGAAAGGTCGGCCGCCTGGTCGGGCTTGCGGTCGCTCGACGTCTCGAACACGGCGGCCATGGCGCACGCGCGTTCGTACGCCTCGGGGCCGAGGGCGTGTGCCTCTTCCAAAACCGCAGCGACGCGAGGCGGCGCGGGATAGCGCAGCAAGGCGCGGCCGCGCGCCGTCGCCTTTTCTTTTGTATCAACGGCCTTTAATTCAAAAAGTGTCTTCTCCGCGGCGTTCCACGCGACTTCCTTAGGCGCAGTGACCCAGTCCACCGTTTCAGGCAGGGACGCGGCCTGAAGGCGTAGTGAACTCAGCTCAAGCCGCAAAATCTCTGGAATCAGGCTCGGCGCCATGCCTGACTCTTCGGAGCGGGACCATAGGCGCACGCAACGCCCCGGCGCAGTGCGGCCGGCGCGGCCGGCGCGTTGGTCGGCATTGCTTCGACTGATGCGCGTGAGATAAAGCGTATTAATGCCGCGCGCGGCGTCGAAGGCGGCCACGCGGTGCTGACCGCTGTCGATCACGGCCGTCACCTGAGGAATGGTGAGGCCCGTCTCGGCCACGTTGGTCGCGACGATCACGCGGCGCTTCTCCGAAGGCTCGAGAACTCCTTGCTGCTCGGCGAGCTCCATGCTGCCGTGCAACGAATGCAGCTCGAGGTCGTTTTCGCGGCAGTACGGCGTTAAGACCGTCATCGAACGCCGGATTTCCCGAAGACCCGGCATGAAGATGAGCACCGAGCCGTCGAGCCCGCCCTTCGCCAGTTCTTTGAGAGCGGCCAACGCCCCGTCGGCGGGCCCGCTTCGTTGATCCAGCGGATAATGGCTGACCGTCACGGGAAATATGCGTCCGGGCACGTCGAGCTTCGCGGCATCGGGGAGATATTTCACCAAGGCCTGAATTTCCAGCGTCGCGGACATGACCGCGACCTTCAGATCGGGACGCTTGCCCGCGCGGAGCCTCTTGAGCCAGGCCAAGGCGAGATCGCATTCGAGCGTGCGCTCGTGAAATTCGTCGAGCAGGACGGCGCCCACGCCCTTCAGCTCGGGGTCCTTCATCATCTGGGCGATGAACACGCCGTACGTCTGGAAGATCACCGCAGTATTTGAATCGCAATTGCTGTCGAAGCGCACCTGATAGCCGATCTGTTTGCCGAGGGGCGTCTTCGTTTCCGACGCCACTCGTCCCGCGAGGCTGCGGGCCGACAAGCGGCGCGGCTCGAGGACCAAGATCTTGCCCTTCACCTTGCCGAGTAGGAATTGCGGCGTCTGAGTCGACTTGCCGCTTCCGGTCGGCGCCGACAGGATCAGGCAACCGGCGCGCAGGAGCTCGGAAACGATCTTCTCCCGGTAGGCGGCGATGGGCAAGGCTTGGCTCATGAGTTCAGCCGCAGGCCGCGTTCGTAGCGCGCGTTCATGCGTTTGTGAGATGAGCCGGTTAAGTATTCGATCTTTAAGCGCTGATTGAGCCAGGCCTGCCGCCACGGTCCGTTGGTCCGGAAACGCACGGCCGAGGTCGTCGCGACATGCGGTGAAATCGCCGGCGGTCCGCTTTCGCGAAGGATCAGCGACAGTTCGGTGTCCTCGAAGATGTCTACAGGGGGAATCGGCCGGGTCAGCAGTTTCTTCTCGAAGAACACGCAGTGATCGAGGTACACGATCCCGCGCGCGGCTCGGACGCGGTTGGAGTACCAGCTGGTGAAGCGCAGGAGCGGATGATCCCAATCGAAGGCGTGCGTGAATCCTCCCCAGCCCCGGGCGCCCGCGGCGAGCCAGCGCAGTCCCTCCGGGCTCACGAGGCTGCGCGGATGGTGAAGCAGGATCAGGGGGTGCGACGCGGCATCGATGCCCGCTTGCAACCGGGCGCCTCGAGACGGACCTTCCACGCGCAAGAAGCGCGCGCCGTATTCGGCGGGCGGCGGCGCGTCGCCGGCGCAGATCACTTCAAGCTCCGGCACCTCGCTCAGGCGAGCGAGAATTCGCGACAGCCAGTCGGCTCCGCCCGCGTGGACCGGGATGACGACCGAGACGCTCATTTGGAGCAGGACGCTCCGCCCAGCACGCAGAACGACGCGCAGTGCGGGTGCTGGAGGCTGACCGGACGCCACGACTCGCGCACGGTCCGGCCGAGCTCGAAACGCGCGTCATAGGGGATCAAGGTGCAGGCGACGACCGCGGGTTTGTCGCCGCGGCGTTTGACCACCATGCGCGACGACGCGCACATGACGGATTCGGGGGATTTATCCAGAATGCCCCAGCATTCGGTCGTGATCTCGGGCAGCTCCGCGGCGGCGCCCATTTCCGGAAAGATCACGAGCTCGACGTCCCGCCCGATCGCGCGGCGGTAGCCGTCTTTCGCCGCGCTCTCCTCTTCTTCGACGAAGCTGCGCCCGGCGACGGAGGTCTTCACGCCCGCGTCGAGGAGCCAACGCAGGCCGGACAACGTTTTCTCAAACGTCCCCGGGCCGCGTTCGGCGTCGTGCGCGGACGCCGAGTGGTGATCGAGCGAAACCCGCACGCCCAGCCGTGAGCCGAAGCGTGAACGCAGCTCTTCGATCTCGCGTTTATGATTCGTCATCGGCGCCATCGCGTTGGTGAGGATCAGGACCTCGAAGCCGCGCTCCAGACACGCCGCGGCCATGGCGATCAGCTCCGGATTCATGAACGGCTCGCCGCCGGTGAATCCGATCTCCCGGGCGCCCATGCCGCGCGCCTCTTCGATGAAGGGCAAGGCCTCCGACAGCGTCAAATACGCGAGCCGGTCGTTACGCGGCGAGGACTCGATGTAGCAATGCTTGCACTCGATGTTGCACAGGGTCCCGGTGTTGAGCCACAGCGTCTTGAGCGCCATCGGGGCGACGGTCGCGCGGCGCTGACCCTTAGCGGTCAGTTTTGCGTCGGCCCACTTAGCAGCAGGCACCGTCGGTCTCCATCAGGAGATTGTACCCCTTCCGCTACTCGACGTCCTTCGTCTTGAAGTGAGGGTTTTGAATGATCCGCAACGCATTGCCGAAGGGATCCTTCACGGCGGCCACCTTGATGCCTTCGCCGACATCTTTGACGGGCTCGAGAACCTTGGCGCCGAGCCCTTCCAAGCGATTTACCTCGGCGCTCGCGTCGTCCACGCCCCAATACGCCTGGGCGCCGTCGGTGCCGGGCTTGCCGTCGGGAATCAGGCCGAGCTCGAAGCCGCCGACGGAGAAGCCGACATAGAAGGGTTGGTCGAAGTAGGGCTTCTTGCCGGTGACCTTCTCGTACCACTGCTTCGCCTTCTCGAGATCCGTCACGGGATAAATCACGGTGCGCAGGCCTTTGATCATAAGCTCCTCATTTATACAGGCGCCGGGCCATCAGCTTGATCGTGTCGTCGTCTTCCCGGATCATCTCGATGCCGGCGTCTTCGGCGATGCACTCGAAGATCGAATCGCGGAAGGTGAAGACGAAGTGCTTGCCGCCGCCGCCGACGGCGCGCACCCAGGACGAGTCGACGACCTCGACGGCGGCGTGGGGCTTGAGGCCGCGCTCGGCGAGAGGGTGCTTCTTGAGCGTCTTGTCGTTGCTGGTGCCGAAGTATTGAGCGCGGCAGAAAGGGAACGTCGCGATGACGGTCAATTCACGGCCCGCGACGTAGGACAAGATCACGGCGCCGTCCTTGGCGAGGACGACGGGCAAGGGGTCTCCGTCATCGGGCGGGGGCGCGAAGTCGAGGGGGAGCACGCGGTCACGAGCGTCGATCTCGTACAGGGGCTTCATCTGCGGGTTATTGTACCTGGGAATCGGTACGGGCTTCGATGGCATGCACGACGGCGGCCATGTCTTGCTTGCCGTGACCGAGCTTTTCGGTTTCCGCGTAGAGCGACAGGCAGATGTCGAGCAGGGGCGACGACACCTTGGCCTTTCTCGCGGCGTCGGCGATCAGGCGATTGTTGTACAGCACGTCGCTGATCGCGGCCTGCACCTCGAAGTCGCCGTCGATCAGCTTGCGCCCCTTCACACGCGACACGGCGCTCGCCATCGGCCCCGCCTCAAGCACGGCTTGCAGGCGTTCGAGGTCGAGCCCGTGTTTGGCGGCGAAGTGGACGGATTCGGCCAGGCCGGTGACCATCGTGATCAAGTAGAGATTCACGGACAGCTTCATGAGCAACGCTTTCGGGACGGCGCCGCACGCGACGGTCTCGCGGCACATCGGTTTGAGCAGGGGGCTTACTTCTTCGACGGCGTCCGGCTCTCCGGCGATCATGGACACGAGCTGTCCCGCTTCGGCGGGCTTGCGCGAGCCGGAGACGGGGGCCTCGACGTAGCGGCCGCCGGCGGCGCGAATATCTTTCTCCAGGCTGTGGGAGTATTCGGGGGCGGTGGTGCCCATATGGACGATCGTGTGGCCGGTGACGAGCGTTTTGAACTTGGCGGTCCCGCGGCCCAGCACGGCGTCGATGGCACCGCCGTTAGCGAGCATCAGGATCACGACACGGGTTTTGCTGAAGAGCTCTTCGGGGGTGGCAGCAACCTTCGCGCCGGCTTGGCGCAGGGGCTCGCTCTTGTCCGCGGTCCGGCTCCAGACGACGAGCGGGGTGCCGGCGCGAGCGAGGTTGAGGGCCATGGGTTGGCCCATGACGCCGAGGCCGATGAAGCCGATATCCATTGAAATCTCCTGGGAGGACCTGACGAGGAGATTTTAAGTTATCCCTGGACTTAGCGCGCGCTCAGCGTGGTGCGAAACAACCGCGACGGCTTCTTGGGATCGTCCGCGTCCGTCACGGCGAAAATCTCAAGCCGCCCGTTCGCCAGCTTTCCCGGCGCTATCCCCTCGATCTTCTCGCCCGCCAGCCGCGATAAGATGACGGGCTTCCGGCCCTTCGGCAGAATCCCAACGACGGAGCCGATGATTTTCCCGTCCGCGTAAGTGCTGTTCCCAGCCTCGGCCGTCGCCGCGAAGTACGCGACGCCGTCTAAGAAAAACCCGTCGGAGAAGCTCAACGGCACGTGATCCCAACGCGGCAGCGGGGCTTGCGCAATGTTTATGTGGAGAGAGGATCGTCGCCATACCCCTTTCAGACCCTTCATGAAAGCGGCGAGCCGGATCTTCACGATGGCGTTGAATCGCGCCTTGCCGTTGCCTCGCTGGAGCAGGATGAGATGCCTGCGGCGAACAAAGCCGCCCTCGATGTTGAGTTCAGGAATCATGTCGTCCAAGATGTTCATGAGCGGGCGAAAATTAATTTCGCGCGCGGACTTCCATTCGCCGGAGGGAGAGAGCCGGACCAGCGCGCCGCGGCAGCGGCGATCTTTGGAGCCGGACGGGAACGCGACGAGGCGGCCGTCGCCGAGATCGATGAGGGACTCGAGGTCCTTTTTGACGCGCTTGCGCCGGACGGCGTCCTGAGGAAGTTCTCCTGGGAAGATGCGGTGTCCGCGGCCCGCGCCTTTTCCGTCGGGAATCCATACGAGATGATTCAGATCGTCGGCGACCCCCCAGAAGCCGCCGGGGACGCGCGCCAGGCCGCTGCCGGCGCTGAGGGGGCGGAGGGGGGCGCCGGCGGAGGTTCGCCAGCGCAGGAGTTTGAGAAGTTCCCAGCGAGTTGCCGGAAGACCCTTCACTCGATTCCGGCGAGCATGCCCGCGTATGGGGAGATGAGGTCCTTGGCGTTCTTCATTTTCGGGAGCGACTCGTTAATGGCGTAGAAGATGGTGTGATCCTTGTTTTGAGGAAGTTTAACGCCGACTCAATCCGTTTCGCCGTTAACCACAACTCTCCCCGGGGAGAGTCCCAGGTACTAATGATAATCACTGTTTCCTGGAAACAGTTCCCAGCCAGGTCGTCTAACGCAGAGGCTGACCAGCGGCGGCTTCAACAGTCCAACCAAACGAGGCCGCCGGCTGGTCAAGCCAATGGTTAGCCGCTGCTAGTGCTTCTGCGCCAATATCAATTTCCGTTTCTCGTTTTGATCCAGCCGTTTGATTGCTTTTTCACGAACCGCCGCTGCACCCCGATTCTGGAAATTGTCTTCCTTGTAAACCAGCTCAACGGGACGCCTAGATCTCGTGTGAAGTGCGCCCGTGCCGCGGTTGTGTGCGTCTATTCTTGCGTAAACATCATCTGAAATCCCAGTATAAAAAGTGCCGTCTGAGCAGAGAACGATATAGACCGACCAGTGTGCTTCCATTAGATCAACTTCTCCAGGTGATCATCCTTGGGAATAGGCGAGTATCCTTCGGATTTATAGAAGTTCGTTAAGTCCGCTGCTGGAATTGACTCTCCAAGGGGCTTCGGCTTGAGTACTATTCGAGTGCATTTAAGATGCTTTGCCAGCTTCTCTGCTGCGCGAACGATTTGGCGCGCGATTCCTCTCCTTCTGTGCGCAGGATCAACAAAGATTGAATAGATCACCAGGAGCTTTTTATTGTCGTAGTGATCGAATACAGTGAAAGCTGTCTCGTTGTTATTTTCAAGAACGAGGTAATCGTACCTGGAATAATACTCGGACTTCTGAGTGTGGGCCCGGCTGATGATGTCACGCAGATAGCCTGATTTTGCCTCATACCGATTGTCGACTTCTTTAAGTTGGATTGGTGGCATGAGGCTAACGCCCTTCACTTAATCAGTCCAAAACTTATCGGCTTGTTTACCGGGAAATTCTTTGTCATTTCTGACAGCACCCCAGAGGCTTCTACAAGATAGGCGTTTATCTCTGCATCGAGGTCGACGTCAACAGCCTTCAGCTCTTTGCGGTTCTTGTATGAGTGGAAGCTAAATCCACGAGTGCCCAACTCAGGCCGAGAAAGAAAACTGGGTCCTTCCGTGTCGGCATCATGAGGATGTCCGGCAATACAGACGCGAATTCTCCGTACGCGGTTCCAGGCGGAATCCTTGGCCCATTTGTATTGCTTCTGCAGCAAGCAGCTATGAAGATTTGCGATCGCATCTTGGTTGAGTGAGAGGGCCTGCAGCACTCCGTAGAGCCGCAGATATCGCCCGCCAATAGTTTTCAAAGATGCGTTATACCCGCGACCTTTGTCTCGGGAAAGTCCGTGCCGGAGGTAATATCGGATGGCTTCTAGGCTGTCTTCCAGAATATCCATCGACACACACGTCGGAAGCCAGCGCTTGTCGTCAGCAAGGAGTACTTCTTTGAATTTCCCGTCGTCTCCGTCATTCACCCAGTCTCGTACATGTCCTGCAAGCTTCCCGCATTTGGCGAGATTGCGCATTGCTTGGCGGCGTAATTGCATAAGTTCCTTCGGATCCATCAAATGCGGCTAACTTGTGATTATGCTGATCAGCCTATCCTGGCGGGTAATAAACGTCATCTCCGGATTGTATAGCGAAAACCAATATTTCGCCATGCCGAAGCGTTCGACGAAGGGGAGATAGGCTGCAATGGTTGTCAGCCTATCACCAATAGGGTAGCCCCCTGCCTATCCTGATTAGGGTAGCGGTTATTCGGCCTCGACTAGCGCAGCAATGCGTCGAGCCGACCCAGCACATCCTCAACCACGCTCGCCGGCGTCTTACAGGAGAACTTCGCATCGCGAGCCTGCCAGTCAAGGCTCTTCACTTGATCGGACAGCACGACGCCGGAGGCATTGAGTCCGGATGGAAGGGGGACTTCGAACGGATAGCCCTTAACCTGGGACGTGATCGGGCAGAACAGCGCGAGGCCGACCTTGCGGTTGTATTCCTCGGGGGACAAGGTCAAAGCCGGCCTGAGCCCGGCCTGCTCGTGCCCCGACTGCGGCGTGAAGGAGAGCCATACGATGTCGCCGCGCTTGGGGCAGTAGGCCATTAAAGGAGCTCCCTGCCGACGGGCGCTCCCCAAGAAATCTCGCTATGGCGATTGTCCTTCGTGACCGCTTTAAGGAGTTGGGAAAGAGAGAGCTTCCGCTTTTTCACTGGCTTCACCGTCAGGTGGCCGTCTTCAACGGTGAGTTCGACGGAGGTGCCTTGGCTCAGCGCGATCTCCTTTGCGACGGAGCTCGGAATTCGCAGAGCCAGGCTGTTTCCCCATTTCTGGACGGTGGCGTTCATGGCGAAGGTCTCCTCGATGTATCTACAATGAGTATACATCAAGAATAGCCCCCGTCAAGACCCGGATTTGCCGAATATCCCATGTCTATATACGATTGCGACCCCCGAATTGTTCCCTGACTTGGGCGTTGATTTACCCGTATTCTCCTGTTAGTCTATAGGGATATGGGGCGTACCCTCGTGCTGAACAGGAGCTTCCGTGCGGTCGCGGTCGCCGATTGGCGCCGCGCCGTCACTCTTGTTTATATGGGCCTCGCCGAGGCCCTCGACGAGGACCTCACCTCCTACGATTTCCAGGCCTGGATCGCCGCTTCGTCCAATTGGGTTGAGCTTCCCGGCGGCTTCGTCCAGACGCCTAACATGCGCTTCGCCGTGCCCGAGGTGATCCGGCTCGTGCGCTACGACCGGATCCCGCACCGCGAGGTCGCGTTCACGCGTCACAATGTTTTCGCCCGCGACCGCTACAGGTGTTCTTACTGCGGCAAGCGCAAGTCGAGCGACGAGCTCGATTTAGATCACGTCATCCCGCGATCGCGTGACGGCGCCAACGAATGGACGAACGTGGTGACCTCATGCCGGCCGTGCAATTTGAAGAAGGCCGACCGCCTGCCCGATGAGGCCGGCATGCCGCTCAAGAACCGGCCGGTGCGCCCGAGATGGACCTTGATGGGAAGCCTTGTGCCTCACCCGAGGGCGCATATCCCCGATAGCTGGAAGAAGCTGCTGTCCGAAGAGCCGACGGCGTGAGCGTCAAAGCCCTCGGAAAAGCGGAGCTTCTGGAAGCGCTCGTCGAGCGTGAACCAGACGACCACAAAGGAATTTTCGGCCATGTCCTCGTCGTGGCCGGTTCGAGAGGAATGGCCGGCGCCGCGATCCTGGCCGCGAGGGGCGCCCTGCGCTCTGGAGCCGGTCTCGTCACCGTCGCCGTGCCCGCCGGTGTCGCCGGAACGGTGGCGGGCGCCGTGCCGTCGGCCATGACGCTCGGTTTGCCGGAAAACAATGCGGGCGCATTCCGCCCCGAGGGCGTGGACCGGTTGAAGGAATATGCGAAGGAACGAAGAGTCATGACGATGGCGATCGGCCCCGGGATGACGACGCACGCGGACGCCGCGAGATTCGTCCTGCTCGCGTTGTCCGGCGTGCCCGCCGCGGCGGTCGTGGATGCCGACGCACTGAATAATTTGGCCCAGCAAGAATTAGACGGCGTGGTTCAGATGCTCAAGGCCAGGAAGCAGCCCTGTGTGTTCACCCCGCATCCCGCCGAGGCCGGGCGATTGCTCGGCATGAAGAAGGTCGATGTGGAGGCCCAGCGCCTGAAGTGCGCGGAGAAGCTGGCGCGCAGCCTCGGCGGAGTCGCTTTGCTGAAGGGAAGAAAAACGTTGATCTCGACTGGCGCGCGCACGGTGGCCAACTCGACCGGCGGGAGCGGATTGGCGAAGGCCGGCTCGGGAGACGTGCTCACGGGGCTGATCGCGGGACTGTGGTCGCAGATGCTGGCGTCGGGCCGAGTGACCGGCGATTTGCCGTTTAAGGCGGCCACGCTCGGCGCCTGGCTGCACGGCGCGGCGGGCGAGGCGGCCGAGAAGGAGCTGACCGCGTGGGCCATGACGTCGTCCGATATCCCCGATTATCTGCCTCACGCCTTCAAAGCCCTGTGCGCTTAAAATTGAAGGACGAGAAGGAGACGATCGCCTTCGGCGAGCGGATCGGGCGGAAGCTGAAGCCCGGAGCGGTCGTGCTTCTGAGAGGGGAGCTCGGCGCGGGCAAAACGACCTTCACGCGCGGCCTCGCGCGGGGCACCGGTTTTAAAGGACGCGTGTCGAGCCCGACATTCGCGCTTGCTCACGTGTATCGCGGAAAACGCCTGACGGTCCATCATCTGGATCTGTATCGCGTGGCGAAGAGCGGCGATTCGGAGATTGGATTGGACGAGCTTCTGGCCGACCCGAAGGGCGCGGTGGTCGTCGAGTGGCCGGACGCGACCGGCGGAGTCTGGCCGAAGGATCGGTTGGAGATCACGCTATCGCACGCTGATCATGGTCGAACGGTTGTCACGAAAGCGACGGGTCCGCGCTCGCGGGCGTTGCAAAGTTCTAGAATCGGTTCATGAACATTCTCGCCGTTGACGTCACGGGCGACGTCATGTCCGTGGCCGTCGGACGGCATGAGCTCAAACGCGCCGGGAAGCTGCACGACGAGGCGTTGCTGCCTCTCGTCGAGCGCCTGCTCAAAAAGGCCAAGCTGAAGTGGTCGGATCTCGACGCGATCGCCGCGGCCTCGGGCCCCGGACGGTTTACCGGAATCCGCATCGGCATGTCCTTTGCGACCGCCGCCGGATTCCAGCTGAAGATCCCCGCGCTCGCCGTCAGCCGGCTGGCCGCCGCGGCGGCGAGATCCTCGGACGCCATCGTCATCGGAGCTTTGCCCGGGTGGCGGGACGAGGTGTACACCCAGGAGTTCCGGAAGGGGAAGGCGAAGGGCGAGGCGATTTGGACGGCTCCGAGCGAGTGGCCGGCGCTGAGGGCCTCGTTCGAGAAGAAAGGTTTGACCGTGAGCTACGGCGATACGACGGCCGTGGATCTGATACCGGTCGCCGCGGCCATGCTTAAGGCCAAGAAGATTCCGCCGTTCAAGCCGTTCTATCTCAAGCCGGCGAGCTATGAGCGCCCCGTCCGTTAGGATCGCGACCGTCGACGACGTAACGGATATATTCAAGATCGCGAAGTCGCGTCCCTTTACGGCCAAGTGGTCGGCGGAGGCACTGTCCGCGGAAATCCCCCGCGCGGATTCTATTTTTCTCGTCGTGCCCGGTCACGGTTACGCCTTAGCCCGCGTCGTGGCCGATGATTGTCGTTTGCTCGATTTAGCCGCGGCTTCGGACGGTGCCGGCGTTGGGCGGGCCTTGATCTCTGCCCTTTCAAAGACGGCCAAGGCCCGGTCCTGCGCGAAGATTACGTTGGAGGTCTCTGCCCTTAATTCGCGCGCCATTTCGTTCTACGAAAAAGCGGGATGGCGTGTTGTGGGACGCAGACCTAAATTCTATGATGACGGCTCGGACGCCGTGCTGATGGACCTCGACATCTCTTGAACCTACTCCTCGCGTTGCTGCTCGTCCTGCCCGCCTCCGCCCGCGCGTCCTCGTCGGGCGGCTCCGCGTCGGCGACGGGCGCCCAGCAGGAATATCTCCGCGGAACTCTTTTGGAACGCCGCGGCGCGTTCGTCGAAGCGCTGGCCGCGTATGAGAACGCGCTGACGCTCGATCCCGCGTCGGCGTTTCTGGCCGGCGAGGCCGCCGACCTTGCGCTCGAGCTCGAGGACTGGGGCCGGGCCGAGAAGTGGGCGCGCAAGCGTCTGGAACTGGCGCCCAAGGACGGCAAGTCGCAGATGATCTTGGCGCGCGTGTTCTGGGCGCGAGGCGAGGAGGCGGAGGCGACCGCGCAGTTCGAGGCCGCGCTCAAGCTCGATCCCGCGTCGATCGACGCGATCATGGCGCTGACGGAGCTGATCGCTCCGAAGGATCCCAAGAAGGCGCGGGCTTTGCTCGAGAAGTTCCTGGCGGGCAATCCCGAGCACGCCGCGAAGGTCCTGCACGAGCTCGCGAAGCTCGACGCGCAGGAGGCCCGCTATCCCGCCGCCGTCGAGAAGCTGAGACGGGCGATCGCGCTCGACGAGGGCGAGTCCGACCCGGTGCGGCTGACGCTCGGCCAGGTGTTTGAGATTTCTCACGATACCGCCTCCGCCGTCGAGGAGTACCGGAAGGTGTTGGTCACGATCCCCGACGACTACGAGCTGTGGGAGCACGTGGCCGAGCTCGAGGCCGCGCGCGGGGACGACAACGCCGCGCGGGCGGAGTTTTTGAGGCTGAAGGAGAAGAAGCCCGACGATGCGGCGGCCGCGACGTGGCTGGCGACCGACGCGGAGCGCTCGGGCGAATTCGCGAAGGCGGCGGCGTACCTCAAGGACAGCTCGGCGCTCAAGGACGATCCGACGGTGCATCTGCGCCTGGGTTATTATCAGCTGCAGGCCGGCGGCGTGAAGGAGGCGATGAAGACCCTTCAAGACGCGCGCAAGCGCTGGCCGAAGGACGACCGCATCGCGTACTACCTTGCGCTCGGCCACGACGATTTGGGCGAACGGGCCGAGGCGGCTTCGCTTCTGCGCGAGGTGCTGGCGCTCAAGCCCGACGACCGGGACGCGCGCTGGCAGCTGGCGACGATTCTGGAAAAGGACAACAAGATCGCCGAGGCGGAGATCGAGTTCCGCAAGCTGCTCGAAAGCAAGCCCGACGACGCGCCGGCTTTGAACTATCTCGGCTACGCTTTGGCGGACCGCGGCCTCAAGCTCACGCAAGCCGAGGAGCTGATCCGCCGCGCCTTGGCGCTCGAGCCGGGCAACGCCGCGTACCGTGATTCCTTAGGCTGGGCGTTGTTCAAGCAGGGGCGAAGCACCGAAGCGGTGGCCGAGCTCCGGGCGTCCGCGTCCGTGATCGCCGACGACGAGGCGCTGTGGGAGCATTTGGCCGCGGCGTATGAGGCGACGGGCAACTCCTCCGAGGCGTGGCTCGCGTGGCGGCTGGCGCAGAGCCTGGGCGCCGCCAAGGCCGGCGAGAAGGCCGAGGCTTTGCAGAAGCCGATGAGCGACGAGGTCCTGGGCGAGCTGTGGCGCCGGCACCTGGACGCGGTGCAGGGCGGCGTGAAAAAAATGAGCGGCCTGTGCGAGCTCCGGGGGCGGATCGCCGGTCGCGCCGTGTCGCGCCAGGCGCTGTTCACCTTCCGCGCGCCGCGCAAGGTGTCGTTCGAATTGCTCGGTCCGATGTTCTCGACCGTATGGCGCGCCAATCTCGACGAGCGTGGCTTTGCGATGGACCAATTTCCCGTCGAGGGCGTGGACCAGGGCCGGGTCGAGGAGGCCGCGCGCGGCGCGTTCACCGCGATCGCCGCCGCGCTGTCGGGCGAGGCGTTTTCCGCCGGGCCGGCGCGCATGGAGCGCGGCTGGGGCCGGACGAGCCTGATGCGGCCGGCTTGGCGCATCGATCTGGGCGAAGGGCTGGCGCGCTCGATTTCGCCGGCGGACAACGGCGTGTCGGTGTCGCTCTCGGATTTTTCGCGCGTACGCGCGCGCCAGGTGCCGCGTCTCATGGAAACGAAGGGCCGGTTTTGGGAGCTCGCGATCTCGTGCGCGGAGCCGAAGGCGGAGTTCCAGCCGTGACGATGAAACAGCAGTGCCCGGCCAAAATCAACCTGTTCCTGGAAGTCACCGGGCGACGGAAGGACGGCTATCACACCCTCGCGACCCTTTTCGCCAAGATCAACCTGTACGACGTCCTCGAGATGGAGGTGGTCAACGGCAATAAGCCGACCCTCGAAATCGTGGACGAACTCAATACCATGCCTCTGTCGGCCGGGCCGGACAACCTGGTTTTGCGCGCGGCCCGGGCGTTTTACCACCAGTTCCATGTCGGGGTCGGGGTTAAGATCGTCCTGTACAAGCGGATTCCGATGGGTGCTGGCCTGGGCGGGGGCTCGTCCGACGCAGCGGGGACTCTTCTCGGATTAGCCAGGCTTTTAAAGATCAATTTGACAGCTGCTAAGAAGAAAAAATTGCATGAAATCGGAGTCAAATTGGGCGCCGACGTGCCGTTTTTCCTCAAGGACGCCAATTTCTGCCGGGCGACGGGCATCGGCGACCGGCTCAAGCCCGTCAAAATCGCGAAATCCCTGCCTTTTATGGTCCTGGTCTGGCCCGGTTTCCCGTCGCCGACCGGCCCTGTTTTCACCGCCGTTCCGCCCCGAAAGCGGGCCGAAACGTTGACGCGACTCTCCCAACTTGATAAACTCATTCGTCGTCTGAGAATGGGCCGTCCCGTGAGCGAATGGGGGGGGCTCCTTTTCAACCGTCTTGAGCAGGCGGAACTGCCGGTGATGAAAGACGTCGCTCAGGCCCGCCGCATTATGGAAGCGACGGGCGCGAAGGGAGTGCGTATGTCGGGTTCGGGTTCCTCGGTTTACGGTTTCGTGAGTTCGCATGCCGAAGGCATGCGCGTCGTGAAGCGGCTCCAGGCGTACCCCTGGAAGGTCTATTTGACGAGCTGTCACGGCTGAACATCATGGAGATCACGGAAATCCGCATCCATCTGCGCAAGGAAGACAAGCTGAAGGCGTTCGCCACGGTCACCTTCGATAAGGTTTTCGTGGTCCGCAACATGAAGGTGATCGAAAGCGACAAGGGCCTCATCCTCTGCATGCCGTCGAGGAAGATGCCCGACGGGAGCTTCAAAGACGTCGCGCATCCGATCACCGTCGAATTTAGGACGCAACTGGAGAGCAAAGTGTTCGCCTGCTACGAGCGGGAGGTTCTCCAGGCCGCTGCAGGGAATAAAGTCGACTCCCGGGTGGTGTAATGGTAACACAGAGGCCTTTGAAGCCTTTATTCGTGGTTCGAATCCACGCCCGGGAATGATTTAACAGGCAAAATAACATGAGCGCGACCAAAAAGGGACAAGGCCAGCTGTGCGTGCTGATCCTCGCCGCCGGTCAGGGCACCCGGATGGAATCCACCATCCCGAAGGTGCTCCACCACGTCGGCGGGCGCCCCATGCTGTTCTACGTCCTGCGCATCGCCAACGCGCTCAAGCCCGGCTCCATCGGCGTCGTCGTCGGTCATGAGGCCCAGCAGGTCAAGGACGCCTCCGCGGAGATGCTCAAGTCCGTCGGCATCGCGCGTCCCCTGCAGATGATCCATCAGAAGAAGCAGATGGGTTCCGGCAACGCCGTGCTCGAGGCGCTTCCCTACCTCAAGAAGTTTAAGACCGCGATGGTGATGTGCGGCGACACCCCGCTGCTCACCTACGAATCGATTTACAATCTCTACCTCACCCACGAGCAGCTCAAGGGCCAGGCGACGCTCCTGACCGCGCGCCTCGCGCAGCCGAAGGGCTACGGCCGCATCGTCCGCGGCGCGCTCGGCGAAGTGCAGCGCATCGTCGAAGAGTCGGTCGCGTCCCCGAAGGAGCTCGGCATTACCGAGGTCAATTCCGGCGCTTACTGCTTCGAAGTGGACGCGCTCGTGCAGGGCCTCAAGGAGATCGGCGCGAAGGGCCCGAAGAAGGAGCACTTCCTGACCGACGTGATGGAAGCCATCCGCGGCAAGGGCGGCCGTATTCACGCTTACACCTCCTCCAACTCCGAGGAGATCCAGGGCATCAACAACCGCGCCCAGCTCTCCGCCGCCGAGCGCGTCCTCAACAAGCGCATGCTCGAGCGCCTGATGATCTCCGGCGTCACGATCCGCGATCCGCAGTCGACGCACGTCGACGCCGACGTCGAGATCGGCCAGGACACCGTGATCTATCCCGGCACCATCCTGCGCGGCCACACCAAGATCGGCCGCATGTGCCGCATCGGGCCTTACACCCATATCGAGGACACGCAGATCGGTAACGAGTGCGAGGTCCGCTTCTCCTACGTGCTCCAGTCTCGCCTGCTCGAGAAGACGTCGGTCGGGCCGTTCGCTCACATCCGCCCCGAGTCGACGATCGGCCCGCGCGCGCGCATCGGCAACTTCACCGAGGTGAAGGCGTCGAAGATCGGCTTCGGCTCGAAGGTCAACCATCTCTCCTACATCGGCGACGCGGACATCGCCGAGGACGTCAACATCGGCGCGGGCACGATCACCTGCAACTACGACGGCAAGGAGAAGCACAAGACGACGATCGGCGCGAAGGCGTTCATCGGCTCCAACGTGAACCTGATCGCGCCGGTGAAGGTCGGCCGCGGGGCGAAGGTCGCCGCCGGCTCGACCGTGACCGAGGACGTTCCCGACGACGCTTTGGCGATCGCGCGCGCTCGCCAGGTGAACAAGACCTGATATGGCCATCAAAACTCTCGAGAAGCCGGAGGCGCGCATGGCGTCACACAAGATCGTCGAAAAGCCCCTCCCCATGGAAGGCGTGAAGACCCTCCGCGGCCTGAAGGTGTTCGCCGGGAACGCGAATCGCCCTCTTGCCGAGGACATCGCCAAGTACCTCGGCGTGCCCCTGGGCAAGACCCACGTCGGCCGCTTCGCCGACGGCGAGATCAACGTCCAGATCGACGAGAACGTGCGCGGCGCGGACTGCTACGTCATCCAGCCCACCTGCCGCCCGACCAACGAGAATTTGATGGAGCTGCTCATCATGATCGACGCGCTGCGCCGCGCGTCCGCGGGCCGCATCACGGCCGTCATGCCCTACTACGGCTACGCCCGCGCCGACCGCAAGACCGCGCCGCGCATGCCGATCACGTCGAAGCTCGTGGCCAACCTCATCGTCGAGTCCGGCGCCAACCGCGTCATCACCATGGACCTCCATGCCGCGCAGATCCAGGGCTTCTTCGACATCCCGGTGGACCATCTCTACGCCGCCCCGATCCTCATCGACTACGTGAAGAAGAAGGCGCTCAAGAATCTCGTTGTCGTGTCGCCCGACGTGGGCGGCGTCGAGCGCGCGCGCGCGTTCGCCAAGCGGCTCAATGCCCAGCTCTGCATCATCGACAAGCGGCGCCCGCGCCCGAACGAGGCCTCGGTCTACAACATCATCGGCGACGTGAAGGGTAAGAACTGCTTCATTCTCGACGACATGGTGGACACCGGCGGCACGCTCTGCAAGGTGGCCGACAAGATCCGCGAGAACGGCGCGCTGAAGGTTTACGCGGCCTGCATCCACGGCGTGCTGTCCGGCGCCGCTCACGACTTGATCGCCAAGTCCGCTTTAGAGGAAATGATCCTCACCGATTCGATCCCGGTCCATGCGCTGGCCGGGGGGAAACTGACGGTTCTGTCGATCGCGCCCCTCATGGGCGAAGCGATCGCTCGTAATCACCAGGGCAAGTCCATCAGCGCTTTGTTCGTCTAAGACACAGGTCGGGCCCCTTCGGGCCCGACACAGTTGAAGTTAAAGGAAGTTCTTGTAGCAACTAGGAGAGTAACCAAGTCATGGAAATCACGTTGAACGTCGAAGTCCGCGCCGAGAAGGGCACCAAGAAGGCCCTCTCGACGCTCCGCGCGTCGTCCACCATCCCCGCCGTCGTGTACGGCGGCGAGAAGGCCCCGATCATGCTCGCGCTGTCCGAGAAGGATCTGATGGCCGCCCGCCGCAAAGGTGGCGCGAACGCCATTCTCCGCCTGAAGCACGCCAAGGGCGAAGAGACGGTCATCGTCAAGGAGCTGCAGCGGCACCCGGTCACCGACCGCCCCGTGCACGCCGACTTCCAGCGCATCTCGCTGACCAAGAAGATCGAGGCCAAGGTCCCGCTGAACATCGTCGGCGAGGCCCCCGGCGTCAAGACGTCCGGCGGCATGATGTCCATCGACATGCGCGAGCTCCGCATCAAGGCTCTCCCGACGGCCATCCCGCAGCACATCGACGTCGACGTCTCCAAGCTCGAGCTGCACCAGGGCATCTCCGTCAAGGACCTCGTTCTCGCCGAGGGCGTCGAAATCCTCGACAGCGCCGAGGCCACCGTCATCCGCATCGTCGTCGCCAAGGTTGAAGTCGTGGCCGAGCCCGTGCCCGGCGCCGTCGTCGAAGGCGCCGTCGCCGCCGAGCCCGAATCCGCCTCCACCAAGGGCAAGAAGGACGAGGACGGCAAGGTCATCAAGGAAGAGGTCAAGCCCGGCGCTCCGGCGGCCGGTGCGAAGGACGCCAAGAAGGAACCGAAGAAGTAAGCCTTTCCTCACATGGCGCTCAAGCTCGTCGTCGGTCTCGGCAACCCCGGGCCGGAATACGAGAAGACGCGCCACAACGTGGGCTTCCGCCTCGCCGACCGTTTGGTCGGCGGGGCGGATTCTTTTTGGAAGGACTTCAAGGGACTGGGCGTCGCGGCCAAGAGCGGCGACCTCTGGGTAGCGAAGCCCATGACCTACATGAACCTCTCCGGCGAATTCGTGCAGAAGTTCGCCGCGTATCACAACATCGCCTTGGAGCATATCCTCATCGTCTATGACGAACTGGCGATCCCTTTGGGCAAATTGAGAATCCGCAAGAACGGATCGTCCGGGGGGCAGAACGGGATGAAGTCCATCATCCAGCACTTCGGCACCGAGAACGTGTCCCGCCTGCGCATCGGCATCGGGCCCCAGCCTGAAAAAATGGACGCCGCCGCCTTCGTGCTCGGCCGTTTCAACAAGAGCGAGGAAGGCGAGCTCGAAGCGGTGCTCGACCGCGCCGCCGAGGCCGTGAAGGTCGTGGCCGACAGCGGAGTGGACGCGGCCATGAACCGCTATAATCCCGGCGTATGACACCGCATTTTAAGATCCTCGTCGGCCTGCTCAGCGGCGTCCTCGGCCTCGGGTATCTGTATCGGCCCGATTTGATCGAGCGCATGAACGCCGTTCTGCGCGACTATTTCCTCAACGACGCCTACATCGCCCTGGAACGCCGCAAGTGGGGAATGTTCTTCCTGCTGGTCGCCTTCCTGTTCCTGTACATGGGCTGGTCGTCCCTTCCGCGCTGAGCTCCGCATGAAAGAGCTCGAGACCCTGGCGCGCGACGCCGTCGCTTGGATGAAAGCCCAGTCGGCCGGCACGCAGGCCGAACTCTATCTGTCCAGCGGCGAGGATCGTTCCCTGTCGCGCCGCGAAGGCGAGCGAGACGGCGTGGAGGCCGCGGAGAGCGCGGGCGCGGGCGTGCGCGTCCTTCGCGACGGCCGCGCCGGCTTCGCCGCCGCCGGCGGCGCCGATCTCGCCGCGATCAAAGAGCTGTACGCCCGCGCATTGGAGCAGCTCCCTCACGCCGAGCCCGACGCACGCCGGAACTTGCCCGGACCCCAGCCCGCGCCCGGCGACGCCGCCCTCGCGGAAACGTTGTGGGACGAAGCCTTGTTCACGGCGCCGTGGGACAAGGTCGAGACGCGTTTGAAGGAAGCCGAGGCCGCGGCGGCCGCCCAGCCGCACGTGTCCAAGATCATGCGCGTCGAATACGCCGAGAGCCGCGGCCACGTCGTAGTCGCCGGCACGAGCGGGCTGTTCGCCAGCGAGCGCGGCGCGTCGGCCAGCGTCTCCTTGGTCGTGTCCGCCGAGTCCGGTCAGGAAATTCAGCTCGGCGAAGGCTATCGTTCCGAGCGTCGAGCGTCCTCCCTGGACTACGCCGCCGCCGGCCGCGAGGCGGGCCGGCGCGCGTCCTCCTTGCTCGGCGCGGGCCGCATCAAGGGAGGCAAGCGCTCCGTCCTCTTCGAGCCTTGGATCGGAGTCGAGTTCCTCGAGCTTTTGGCCGAGCTCCTGTCCGCCGATGAGGTTCAGGGCGGACGTTCCCTTCTCGCCGGCAAGCTCGGCCAAAGCGTGGCCTCCCCGTTCGTCACCCTACGCGACGACCCGCGCCGCCCCGGCGGCCTCGGCTCCTCCCGCTTCGACGACGAGGGCCTGCCCACTCGCGACAAGGCCATGATCGAGAAGGGCATCCTGCGCGAGTACTTTCACGATTCCACCACGGCGGCACGCGACGGCCTGATTCCCAACGGCTGCGCTTACCGCGGTTCGTACGCGGGCTTGCCGGGTCCCGGAGCGTCGAACCTGTACCTGGCGCCCGGCTCCGGTACCCGCGACGCGCTCATCGCGGACACCAAGAGCGGCCTCCTCGTGGCCGAGGTCCTTGGCATGCACATGGTCGACCCTGTCTCCGGCGCCTTCTCCGTCGGCGTCTCAGGCCTCTCGATCGTCAAGGGACGCGTCTCCGCTCCCGTCAAAGGCGCCATGCTCTCCGGCAACCTCATCGAGCTCCTGTCCCGCGTGGACGGCGTCGCCTCCGACCTGACCTTCCAAGGCTCCCTCGGCGCCCCCACCTTCCGCGTCTCGTCCTTAGACGTCGCCTAACAGCGGCATCGTCGCATAATTGGGGTCAGACCCCGGCGTTGTTGCATTGTTAAAGGTCAGCCCCAATACGAACGCATGAAGCCCTTATCATCGGCATCGGGCGTTCGTCGGACGTGCTCGATGAGCCCGCGCAACGACTTCTCCTGGCCGCCGGTCAGGTTGAATGCGATGCCGTACTGAAAGGCGGACGGATCTTTGCCGGAGCGACCGGCTTCGCGGGCGACGCGACCGGGAAGGTCGAGAACGCCTTCTTTCCATTTAAGGCTGATGCGGTAGGTCGAACCCGTCTTGAGTAAGCCCTTCGTGCGTAGCAGACAGCCGCCGATGCTCAAGTCGAGAAGCACGCCTTCGCCGATGCGCACGCCGCCCACCGGACCGCTGAAGACTTCGACGGTCAGATCGCTCGGAAAGCGCGCGTGAACGCGACGGCTTTTATCCATCGGGGGTAGGGTAGCCGGGCACCGTTACGGGGTCATTTCAGGAGAATCTCAAGATCGGAAGCCTGACCCTTTAACAATGCAACAATGGTGGGGTCAGACCCCTCATTCGTTAGCTGGAGCTGGAGGTGTAGCGGGCGACGGAGTTCTTCCAGAACAGCCAAGACAGGGGCAAGGCGACGGCCGTGAGGACCAAGGCGTAGGCGATCCAGCCGTACGACAGCCGACCGAGCAGGGCCTTGGCGGGGAAGGTGGTCATGACCGCGATCGGAATCCCCAGCGTCAGCGCCCAGCGGACGGCGGGGGCGTAGACGTCGACGGGGAACTTGCCCATGAACATCACGTCGCGGTAGATCCAGATCGCGCTTTCGAGCTCCTGGGTGCGAACGGCGAGCGCGGCGACGAGTACGTGGATCGCGTAAATCAGGCCCACGCCGTTGACCATGAGCAGGCCGTATGCGGCGTAGCGCTCCCAGCCGAGCGGCGGCAGGCGCGCGAAGACCATGCCGGTCATGACGATCACGGGTATGATGGTCACGATGTCGAGGAAGTCCACCGTCGAGCACGTCATACGAAACAGCGGCGAGCAGGGCTGGACCAGGTAGAAGTCGAAGTCGCCCTCGCTGACCGTGCGACGCGCCCCGTAGACGCCGCGGAACAGAATCTGCGCGGTCATGTCCACGAGGTTGAAGGTCATGAAGAATAGGGCGGTCTCGACGAGCGAGTAGCCGGCCACCGTCTCCACGTGCTGGAACACGGCGGCCATAAAGGCGAAAAAGAAGAACAGGCGGATCATCTTGCCGAGCAGGAAGCCGAAGGAGCCTAGGCGGTAGGTGAGCTGGGCCTGCATCGCCATTGAGGCGGTGCGCAGCCAGATTCTCCAATACTTCTTGAGCACCGGCATTTAGCCGCCCTCCGCGGCGTAGGAGCGCACGCCCCGCGTCCAAACCATCATCGCGGCCGTATAGACGGCGACGAGCCAGAGAGATTCCATCGCGATGAGGTGAACGGCCTCGGCGGGGGAGACCTTCTCGAGGAACACGCGCACCGGGAAGTAGACCATGTACGGGAACGGCGTCATCTCGAGCAGCTTGCGCAGAGCCAGGGGCAAGACGTCGAGTGGGAAGAAGGCGCCGGCGGCGAACTGTAGGAACAGCTCGAAGCAGAACAGCGGGCCGCCGGATTCCGAGGTCCAAAAGGCGAGCGAGCTGATCATGAACTCGAGAAAGAAGAACAGCAGCGAGGACAGCAGCACCGCGACAGAGAACAGCAGCCAGGTGACCGGGTCCTTGGGCAGGAACAGTCCGCCGTGCACGAGCAAGGCGAGCAGGCCGACCTCGAAGAAGGAGGCGATCACGTGCACGGTCTTCTGCGCCATATCGAGCGAGAGCGCGTAGCCGTGGTAGCTCAGCGGGCGGACGAGGTAGGAGGAAATCTTGCCGGAGGAGATCTCACCCACCAGCTGCCAGCCGCGGCCGGTGAAGACGAAGGAGCGCAGAATATTCAGGGCGAGAACGTAGGTGAGCATCTCGGCGCGGTTGTAGCCGAGGAAGGTGGCCTTGTCGCCGATGAGCGCGGTCCAGAACGAGTAAAGGCTGACCACCACGGCGAAGCCGCCTAGGCGGTCCATGATCAGGGTCGACCTTCTCTGCAAGGTCTCCTGAAGCGCGATTTTGTACGCGACCCAGTACGTCATGAGTGCGTGAAGAGGCGGCGGACGATGTCGTCGATGGCGACCTCTTCCACGTTGAGGTCGGCCACGGGGTAGGAGCTCAGCAGGGCGCCGGCGCTCGCGGCCATTTTGGCGCGCGGCACCTCGAGGGTGACGGTCAGGTCCTCGTACTTCACCACGGTGCCGAAGCTCTTGAGGTCGGCGGGATCCACGGGGGTCGTGAAGCGGGCGCGGAGAATCTTGTGGTCGGCGTAGCGCTCGACGAGGCGGTCAAGCGCGCCGTCGTAGAGCAGGCGGCCTTTTTCGATCACGATGACGCGCTTGCACAGCTCCACGACGTCGGTCATGTTGTGGCTCGTCAGCATGATCGTGGCGCCGGAGCGCTTGTTGTAGGCTTTGATGAACTCGCGCACGTTCTTCTGCATGACGACGTCGAGGCCGATCGTCGGCTCGTCGAGCAGAAGAAGCCTCGGACGGTGGAGCAGGGCGGCGGCCAGCTCGCACCGCATGCGTTGGCCCAGCGAGAGCTTCTTGACCGGAACCGCCAGGTGCTCGCCGAGCTCGAGAAGTTCCACGAGCTCGTCGAGCTGCTTGCGGAAATCCGCCTCGGACAGGCCGTAGATCGCCTGATTGAGCTTGAACGTCTCGAAGGCGGGGATCTCCCACCAGAGCTGGGAGCGCTGGCCCATGACGAGGGAGATCGAGCGCTGGAACGCGGGCTCGCGCTTCCAGGGAACGTGTCCCAAGGCCGTGGCCTCTCCGCCGGTGGGCGTCAGGAGACCCGAGAGCATCTTGAGGGTGGTCGTTTTGCCGGCGCCGTTGGCGCCCAAAAAGCCCACGAGCTCGCCTTCCTGGATCGTGAAGGTGACGCCGTCGACGGCGCGGGTGTCCTTGTACTTCCGGTCGAACAGGGATTTAACGCCGCCCCACAGCCCCGGCTCCTTTAAAGGAGAGCGGTAATCCTTGGTGAGGCCTTTCGTCTCGATCGCGACGGACAAAGGGTTAGCCCCTCTTGCCCATCTCACTCATGTAGGCGAGAGTTTTGAGGCCGTCCATGCGGTCGAGGTAAACGAGGCCGTTGAGGTGGTCGGTCTCGTGCTGGACGACGCGGGCCGGGAAGCCCTCGTAGATTTTCTTGAACGGCTTGCCGTCGAGGCCGTGGCCGGAAAGCTCGAGCTTGGCGTGGCGGCGGACCATGCCGCGAAGGTCGGGCACGGAAAGGCAGCCCTCCCAGTCTTCCTCGAACTCGTCGCCGATAGGCTTGATGACGGGATTGAAGACGACGGTGAGCGCGATGCCGTCGGGGTGACGCTTGGTGCCCTTGGGCAGGCCCATCACGAAGACGGACAAATCCTCGCCCACCTGGTTGCCGGCGATGCCGACGCCGTCGTACTCGTCCATGGTGACGGCCATCTCCTCGATGAGGCGGCGCATCTCCTCGGAGCGGATCTCCTCGGGCTTGAGCTTACGCAAGATCTTGCGCAAGACGGGGTTGCCAAGCTGAGTGACTTTCCGGATGCCGGGGCCGACGATTCGAGCGGTCATGAGGGCATTTTGCCATATCCGCGGGCGGCCGGAAAACGATACCATCGCTGTCCCATGGGTCAACGCGTCGTCGTGAAGGTCGGTTCGGGCGTTTTGTCGGGCGGGGGAGAGGGCCTCAGCGCGGCGACCTTGCGCCGCCTCGCGGCGGAGATCGCGAAGGCTCGCTCGGCGGGCGACGAAATCGTGCTGGTCTCCTCCGGCGCCATTCTCGCGGGGCGCGAACGCCTCAAGCTCGAGACGCGGCCCAGCGTCCAGCTCAAGCAGGCGGCGGCGGCCGTGGGGCAAAGCCGGCTAATGCGCGCGTGGGAAGCCGCGTTCGCGCGTCCGAAGATCACGGTCGCGCAGGTTCTGCTCTCCGGCGACGATCTGCACCACCGCGAGCGCTACCTCAACGCGCGCAATACCTTGCTGACCTTGCTGCGGCTGGGCGTCGTGCCGATCGTCAACGAGAACGACACGGTCGCGGTCGAGGAGATCAAATTCGGCGACAACGACGGACTGTCGGCGCTCGTCGCGGGACTCGTGGACGCGAACTTGCTCGTGCTGCTGACCGATCAGGATGGGCTGTATACCGACGACCCTCGCTCGAACCCTGACGCGACCTTGATCACGGAGGTGCGCCCCGGGGAGAAGCCCGCGCGCATCGGCAAGGCGGGGCCGTGGGGGACCGGCGGCATGGGCTCCAAAGTAAAGGCGGCGAGCCAGGCGGCGGAAGGCGGGGTGCGGGCGGTCGTTGCCAACGGCACGAAGGCGGGAATTCTGTCGGCCGTGTTGAACGGCGGCGGCGTGGGAACCCGATTTTTGGCGGAAGACAAGCCGCTGGCGAAGAGACGGCAGTGGCTGGCGTTCGCGTCTCATCCGAAGGGGCGCATCATCGTGGACGCGGGCGCGCGGGAAGCGCTCACGGCCAAGCCGCGCAGCCTCCTCGCCTCGGGGATTAAGGGCGTGAGCGGCTCGTTTGAGCCGGGCGACGTCGTGAGCCTCGTCGAGGGCGGGACGGAGTTCGCGCGGGGCCTGACGAACTTCAGCTCGCGTGACCTCGAGAAGATCAAAGGGCTGAAAACCTCTCAGATTGAGGCGGTGCTGGGTAATAAGCCGGCGGATGAGGTCGTGCATCGGGACAATTTGGCGGTATTAAAAAAATGAACGTGAAGAAGATGGCGCTCGAGGCGAGGACAGCGTCGAGGGTGCTCGCGCGCGCATCCACCTCCCTCAAAAATAAGGCCCTGCTCGAAATGGCCAAGGCGCTACGCCGCCGCGCGGGACGAATTTTAACGGCGAACGGAAGGGAACTCGCGGCGGTGAGAAAGACGGCCCGGAGCGCCGCCTTTATCGAGAGAATGACTTTGAACGGCAAACGGATTGAGAATATCGCGTTGGCCCTAGAACACGTGGCACGGCTTCCGGACCCGGTGGGCAGGACAACGGAATTTGCGCGGCGGCCGAATGGACTTAACATCAAACGGATGAGAGTGCCTCTTGGTGTTGTGGCCATCATCTATGAATCCCGCCCCGGAGTGACGGCCGACGCGGCGGGATTGTGCATTAAGTCCGGCAATGCGGCGATACTTCGCGGCGGCAAGGAAACGGTGCTGACCAATGCCGTGATCGCGGACGCTTTGCGCGAAGGCCTGAAGAAGGCGGGATTGCCGCCGGGGTCGGTGGGATTCGTGAACGATCCGGACAGAGCGGCGGTGCGGGAACTGCTTCAGCTCGATACGCTGATCGATCTCGTGATTCCGCGCGGCGGGCCGGAGCTGACGACTGCGGTACGGCATGAGTCGCTCATTCCCGTGCTGGCGCATGACAAAGGTCTCTGTCATACGTATATCGACGAGAAGGCCGATCTTGCGATGGCCTTGGAGATCGCATTCAACGCGAAGGCGGAGCGGCCGGGGGTTTGCAACGCGATGGAAACCCTTTTGGTGCATGAGAAGGTCGCGAAACAGTTCTTGCCGATCATGGCGGCGAAGTATCACGCCGCCGGAGTCGAGCTGAGGGGCGATCCGAAAACGAAACGGATTTTGCCGGGGATCAAAACGGCGACGAGCGCGGATTGGGATACGGAATATCTGGCGCTGATCCTGTCGGTGAAGGTCGTGAAGAATATGGACGAAGCCATCGAGCATATCGCGCGTCACGGCTCGGGGCTCGCGGAGGCCATCGTCACGACGGACAAGAAGCGCGCGGCCAGATTTTTGAGGGAAGTGGATGCGGGCGCGGTGTATCACAACGCGTCGACCCGATTTACCGATGGCGGAGAGTTCGGCCTGGGCGCGGAGATGGGAATCAGCACGCAGAAGCTGCACGCGCGAGGCCCCGTCGCGTTGGAGGGGCTGACGTGCGAGAAGTTCATCGTCCACGGCAAAGGCCAAGTCCGATGCTCGAGCTGAAAGGGACGACGGCCCTCATCACGGGCGGGGCGGGGGGGCTGGGGTTTGCAACCGCGCTTGTCCTCGGGAGAGAAGGGATGCACGTTGCGCTGTGGGATCTCAACGGCGAACGGATTGAGAAGTGCATAGCGGAACTGCGCGCTGCGGGCGTAACGGCAAAAGGATGGGCGCTCGATGTGACGGACCCAACGGCTGTTCGCGCGGGGGCCCTTCAGGTTGAGCGCGAGCTCGGACCTGTATTTCTCCTTAACAACAACGCGGGCGTGCACACACCCGGCGACTTTCTCGAATCAACGGATGAGGTCATCAAACGACAGGTCGAGGTGAACCTCAACTCATATTTTTGGTGCGCCAAGGCCTTCGTGCCCGGCATGGTGAAACGGAACGAAGGACATATCGTCATGATCGCCTCCGCGGCCGGCCTCCTGGGAGTTCCCGGTATGACGGCCTACAGCGCGACCAAGCATGCGGTGGTCGGATTCGCCGAGTCTTTGAGGCTGGAGCTTCGCCGCGGCGGGGCCGCGGCGGTTGGCGTGACGATCGTCTGTCCGAGCTTTATCGACACCGGAATGTTTCCGAACACGACGCCGCCGCTGTTTACGCCTTGGCTCAAGCCGGAGGCGTTGGCCGAGAAAATAGTATCGGCCGTCAAAGCGCGACGTCTTTATGTTCGCGAACCTTCGATGGTGAAGCTCATCCCTCTCCTCAAAGCTCTGCCGCGATTTATGAGTGACGCGCTGTGCTCCCTCACCGGAATGGACCGTTCGTTGCAGGGTCCTCCGCCCAAAAAACCCTGACGTAATTGGGCCTTGACGCTCTCAGGATTCGGGGTTAAAGTGGGGATAAGATGGTTGAAAATCTCGAGCACCTCATACGGCGCGCCGCCCTGAACCCGCGTCTTCCGCGCACGGCTCTATATAAGGAGCTTCTGCGTTCGGAGACGTATCTTCTGACCGTCGACACCCCGCTCGCTGAAGGCGAAATCAAGCGCGTCACCAAGTCCGACGCCTCCTTCCCGGTCTGGGCGGACAAGGATCCCGAGCTCGGCGGCGTGTGGGTGCCGGTGTTTCCGGCGCGCGACCGCGTGCGGGATTTCGTGGCGGCGCGCAAGCTGAAGACGCCGCGCGGCAAGGAATTTTTGTGGATGGGGCACATGCCCGGCCAGGTGTTCAGCCTGCTCAAGGGCGTGCAGCGTTTCGCCGGCATCAAGCTGTTCCTCGATCCGGGCCTGTCGGTCACGGTGCCGTGGACCGAGGTGCGCGCATTGGCGGAGGGGAAGATCGCCGACGAGGGCCCCAAGCGCTACGAGCTGCCCTACGACCGCCTGGTGATCCCCGCGGGGGCGCGCCTGTCCTTCGGCAAGATGAAGCCGTGGCCCGGCGAGGAAAAGCCGGTGCTGATGCTGATGCCCGACGCGGGGAAGTTCGCGCCGGAGGATTTGCGCCGGCTGGTGCGGCTGCCCCTGGGCGAGAAGCACGCTTGGATGCCGGTCCGCCACTTCTTGCAGATGATGCGCCGCTTGCAGGTGCTGAACGGGGCGGGCGACCGCTATCTCGAGGATTTGTTCGCGTCCTTGCTCGCCTTCGAGATGTACGGCGAGGCCGAGGCGCTGTGCGAGTGGTTTGAGGCGCGCGGCCATGAGGCTTATGCCTGGATCGGCCTGTCGGCGATTTACGGCCGTTGCGCGCGGATGGAGGAGTGCGCCGACGTGTGCCTGCGGGGGCTGGCGAAGTACCCTGAGGAGCGCGCTTTCCACATCAACGGGATCCGCGCCTTGACGGCCGTGGGGCGCTCTGAAGAGGCCGTACGGCGAGCGGAGGCGGCTGTATTACGCTTCCCCGGTGACGAGGTTTTGGCCGCTATACGTGCCAAACTCGCCCCTACGGCTGCGGCTCATTAAAACCCGGTAAAGACCGTAAAAATAGGGTGAAAACCGTATTTCCCTCTTGCGCACGGGCGGCCCGCGCCCTACACTGAGGGGGACTCAGGAGGAAGGGTTATGAGCGATCAAAGCAAGTCCAATTTCCAGGCGTTCGGCGCGGGCCTTCTCGGCTTCGTCGCCGTCATGGCTGTCGGAGGCGGGGCTTTGATGGTTCATAATTCCCAGCAGGCCAAGTCCTCGGCCAAGCCCGCCGCGGCGGCCGCCCCGATCGATATCGGCTCTTCCGCCCCTCGACCCATGATGACTTCGCCTGCGGCCCAGAAGGAGGCTCGCGCGCAATCGCCCGCGCCGTTGATGGGCGCCGATGCGGAGTCCGAGGCTTCCACCGAAGCGCCGTCCTCCGCCGCGTCCGCCGCTACGCCTGCCGCCGCGCCGTCTGCGGCCGCGTCGTCGCAGGCCGCCGCGAAGACCAAATCCGCCGCACCCAGCCTGGAGCCGACTCAGCATGTGGACATGAGCGGACACCGTTCCACTGCGGAGGCGATCGTTAAGAACACGCTCGTGCCGAAGAAGGAGCATAAGGGGCTCGCCAAGAAGTCCTCAGCCGTTGAGGCGACCGCGGTGGCGCCGACGTCTCTGGCGTCCGTGCACTACGGCGTGACCAGCCGCAACGAGTTGATGGGCCGCGCGGCCGGCCCGGTTTACAACGTCAAGGGCGGCGCCACTAAGGGGGCACCCCCCGCGAACGGAAAAATGGCGAACGACACGAGCGCGAGCATCGCGGACCTGCAGAGCCAGCTCGAAAAGGCCGGGTTACCTGCGGACCAGCGCGCCATCATACTTAAGCAGCTCGAAAGCGCCAATAAGACCGTCGCCGACGCCGATAAGGCCGCTCAGTAAGGGAACAGCGAGTCGAGGGACTTTTCCTCGAATTCGCCGAACGTCTTGAGCTGATCGAGCCCCACGCGGTCGCGATGGCCGAGAATCCAAACGGTCAGCGGCTTCGTCTTGAAGCGCGCGGCGAAGGCCTGGAGCTCCGGCAAGGTGTACTTCGAGGCGCGCTCGAAGCGCTTCGGCCCCGGGTCGCCGCCCGTGAGGCCTTGATCTTCCCAGCCGATCACGGCCCCGGGGACGCTCCGGAACGGAATCGGGTCCGTCCGGTAAGACTCCTCGATGGAATTTGCAGTCTCGCGGAAGCGCTTCTCCGAGGCGGGGAAATCCTGGAGCAAGGTCTCCATGAGCTTGACGGCCTCCGGCGTCTTGTCGGCTTGGCAACCGAGGTATCCCCAGAGCTGCGTGTCGTCGCCCTTATCGGCGACGCCGGTGTGGCCGCCGGACGCGGTGTAGGCTAGGGCGCGCGCCTCGCGGACCTCTTGGAAGATGACCGCGCTCATGTCGCCGCCCATGTACTGCGCGTAATACTGGTAGTCCACGACGTGCTCCGGATCAAAAGTCTCGTCGGCGGCGAACAGGCCGACCTGCGCTTGGACCATGTCGCGATGCGTGAATAGCACGCGCGGCGAGGCGGGGCGCAGGAGCTTGAGCGGGACGCGGGGCGGGACGGGGCGCACGCGGCGGCCCGTCTCCAAGAGCTTGGCGAGCTCGCGGGGGGCGCGGTTGCCGACATAGGCCACGCGCGCGGGGTGGAGGGGGAAGTCCCTCATGAGGGACTTCAGGCGGGTCTCGTCGAGAGCCTTGTACTCAGCGTTGGTCAGGCGCTTGAGCACGCGGCTGTCGCGGCCGCGCGCGGAAATCTGGCCGAGAGCGTAGTGCACCGCGCCGGGATTCTTCTTTTCGTCCTCGCGGGCGCCGAGCTCGACGTCGATCATCTTCTTCAGGGTGCCCGCTTCGATGTTCGGCCAGTCGAAGCGCTGCGCCATCAGCTCGAGCGAGGGCCACAGGTTGCGGTCGAGGCCCGAGAGGTGCACGGCGGTGTCCTGCTCGCCGCAGGAGTAGGACAAGGTGGTGCCGAGCGCGAAGAGCTTCTTCTTGAATTCATCGGCGGACCAGGGGCCGGCGCCCGACAGCTCGAGCAGATCCACGGCGGCGCACAACTCCCGCTCGGTGCGAGAGCCGCGTTCGAACAGGAAGGAGAGTGAAAAGAGATCGTTGTACGGATTGCGCGCCGAGAAGAGGCGACCGCCGTCGATCGGCGTGATCTGATAGTCGCGGCCGGAGACGAGCCAGCGCGGCTCGAGCGGCGTCGCCGGGACCGCGAGCAGCTCCTTCATGAACGAGGACTGGCGATTGGGGTCGATCGAGATGTGCGAGAACGCGGGCTTGACGATCTTCGGGATCTCGGGCTTGGCGTCGCGGCGGTAGACGGCGACGCGGTCCGCGCCCAAATACTTGTTGGCGACGCGGACGACGTCGGCCTTGGTCACGGCGCGGATGCGGTCGAGGCGTCCGACGCTGCGCTCCCAAGGCTCGATGGATACGAAGGATGAAGCCAGAAGGCCGACGCGGGCGTCGTTGGATTCGAGACGGCCCTTTTCGCCCATCTCGAAATTGGTGATGACGGCGGCGACGTCGTCGTCGCTGAAGTCGCCGGCCTTGAGGGCCTCGATCGCTTCCAGGAGGAGGGCCTCGGCTTCTTCAGGCGTCTGGTCCTTCTTGGGTAGGGCCCAAGCGCGCCAATACCCGGCGTCGTTGCGCATTTCCGGAGAGGAGCCCGAGGCCTTGACCTTTTGAGCCTGGTTGAGGCGGAGGTTGAATAATCCCGCCGCGGAGTTGTCGACGATCATGTCCATGACCTCGAGCGCGTCGGCGTCGGGGTGGGAGTGCGGGACGGTCATCCAGGCGAGCTGGACCTTCTGCTCGGCCTCGTACTTGACCTCGTATTTCTCCTCTCCCTTGGGCTTAGGCAACTCCCATTTCGGGAGGTCGGGGAGCGGATGCGGGGTCCAGCTCCCGAAATTCTTTTTGATGAGCTCGAGGGTCTTGGCGCGGTCGAAATCGCCGGAGAGCGCGATGGCCATGTTGTTCGGCGCGTACCAGCGCTCGTAGAACGCGTACATCTTGGCGAGAGAGGGGTTCTTCAGGTGCTCGATGCTTCCCAACGTCGGCTGTTGGCCGTACGGGTGGTGCTTGTACAGCCGGTTCTCGAGCTCGTCGTTGATGATGCGCTCGGCGTTATCCATCGAGCGGTTTTTTTCTTCGTAGACGGCCTCGATCTCGGTCTGGAATAACCGGAAGACGGGATTCTTGAACCGCTCGGACTCGAGCTTCGCCCAGGCCTCGAGCCGGTTGGCCGGGATGCTGACGAAGTACATCGTCTGCTCATCGGACGTGGAGGCGTTGAGGCCCTCGGCCCCGATGTTCCGGTAGAAGCTGCTGAGCTCGTTGGGCACGGCGAAGGCCGAGGCGCGTCCGTTCGCGGCGTCGATCTCCTTGTAGATTTTCCCGCGGCCCGCCTCGTCCTTGGTCTTGAAGAGGTCTTCGTACAGCGCGCGGATCTTCTCCAGGTGCGGCCGCTCCTTCTCGTAATCGAGGGAGCCGAGCCGGGAGGTTCCCTTGAACAGCATGTGCTCGAGGTAGTGGGCCATGCCGGTGCTGTCGGCCGGATCGTTCTTGGAGCCGGCGCGCACGGCGATGCGCGCGGAGACGCGGGGCTCGCCCTTATTCGGGCTCAGGTACACCGTCAGGCCGTTGGGCAGGCGGTGGATGGTGACGCCCAGCGCGTCGTCGGGCCGGGGGCTTTCCTGCACGGCCGGCACGGAGGGGGCCAGGGACACCGGCACCTTCGGTTTCGCCGCGGCGGGCGCGGCGAGTACGAGCGTGAGAATCCACGGCGCGAGGGTTTTCATTGCTTCTCCTGAGAGGGGTCCGGCTCCGGCTTGGGCTTCTTGACCGGCTTGGGCGCCTTGGGAGGCTTCGGCGGATCGGGCGGCAGCTTGATCGCGGGGCCGGCCTGGATGGCCGACCAGGTGTAGTGGTTCTGCGCGTTCCAGAGAATCCAGCCGCGCACCCCGAGCTCCTCGGTCGCAAGAATCTGCGCGCGCACGTGAGCGGGCGTGTAGCGCACGCCCATCGAGAAGTCCTGGAGATACGGGCGCATGGCGGCGGTCCGGGAGCCGAGCCGGTCGAGGGCGTCCTTCGTGCCGTGATGGATCGTCTCGTAGGGCGCGTGATTAGGATTTTTCAGGCCGTACTCGCCGTGGGCGTAGTGCGACGGGTACATCATGGGAGAGACATAGTCCACGAGATCAGCCATCTGATCCATGGTCTGTCCGATACCCATGCCGTTGTCCACGCTCGTGGTGAGGCCGAAGGTATCGATGGAGAGCTTGACCCCCAGCGGCCGGAGGCGGGCTGAGGCGAGCGTCAGGAACTCGCGCAGGGCGGCGGAGGCGGTCGCGGGAGAGTGATCCTTGCGCGAGTAGCGGCACTGGCGGGTCTTGCCGTCGGAGGGGAAGCGGATATAGTCGAACTGGATCTCGTCGAAGCCCGCGAGCGCGGCGCGGGATGCGATGTCGATCAC
>CALRXP010000003.1:0-32232 GCA_943372155.1 Candidatus Endomicrobiellum trichonymphae
ACATCGCGACCGTGCCGACCACGGAAAGAGTTTTCATCAGACGCGGCGCGGCGGCCAAAAGGAACCGGCCCAGGCCCGCAGAATTTTCCTTGCGGCTCAGGTGCAGGCCGATGTCGTCGAGCTTGACGACGAGGGCGACGAAGCCGTAAACGAACACCGTCATCAGGACCGCCACGGTCGCGAGCACGCCCGCCCTCACGAGAAACGACGCGGCCGACACCGCGCCCAAGGTGATGACGATGATCTCCGCCGACAGCACGAAGTCGGTGCGGACGGCGCCCGCGATCTTGTCCTTCTCGAACGCGACGAGGTCCGTCTTCGGATCGGCCAACGCCTTCGTGAGATCGGCCCGCTCCTTTTTCAGCTCCGCCGGCGAATGAAGAAACGCGTGGGCCAGCTTTTCGAAACCCTCGTAGCACAGGTACAGGCCGCCGCACATCAGCAGCGGCGTCACGGCCCAGGGCGCGACGGCGCTGATGGCCAGCGCGGAGGGGACGAGGATCGCCTTGTTGCGCAGGGAACCCTTGGCCACGGCCCAGACCACGGGCAGCTCACGCTCGGCCTGCACGCCGGAGACCTGATCGGCGTTCAGCGCGAGGTCGTCGCCCAACACGCCGGTCGTCTTCTTCGCGGCGACCTTCGCGAGCAGGGCCACGTCATCGAGAACCGTGGTGATGTCGTCGAGCAGCGCGAGAAGGCTGGTGGCCATGCTGGCGTCAGTTTATCAATTCGAGATACTGCCCGGCGGCCATGGACAGGCCCCGTTCGCAGGAGATGAAAAGCGATTTGTAAGGGCCGCCGTCCTCGTTCACGGCCTCCAGAACGTGCCCGTGACGCGTGATGAGGGTCTCGACCGCGGTCCGTCCCTTGGACACGTCCCGGCCGAGCTTCTTCAAGCCGTTCAGCCACATCAGGCCCAGGTGCAGCCAGTGGGCGCGGTGATAGCCCGGCGCCAATCGCGTGGCGAGCGGCACGGTCGAGGGATCGTAGGCGCCGGCGGCGCAGCGCATCGGCCATGGCTCGTCGAGCTTCTCCGCCGCGAGCCGGTCGGCCGCCTTATTCAAGATCTCCGGGCCGTAGGAGCGCAGGTACAACGCGGCCACCGTCGCGTCCACGCTCATCGCCTCGGTGTCCGCGTGATCGCGGAAAAAATCTCCGCGCCAGCGGTCGGCCAGCAGGCGCTCGGCGAACGCTTCGGCCCCGTACTTCGTCTTGAGGCCGATCTCCCCCGCCCTTCGTAGCATCATCAGCACGCACAGGTTGTTGTACGTCGACGAGGGCCGGCGGATCGTGTCCACCCAGTCCCCGGTCACGCGCCGCGAGACCAGCCCGCCGGGCTCGAGATGCTTCTCCTGGTAATCGTCGAGCAGGCGTTGAAGAGCCTTCGTCTGCTCCGCGTCGGGGCCTTTGCGGGAGCGCGCCTTGATCTCGGCCCAGCACCAGATGAGCCACGGAAGGTTATCTCCGCGCCACCACGGCATGTCGAAGCCGCGTCGGGGCCCGAAGCAGCTCGTCACACGCCCGAGGCGCGCCGATTCCCGCGTCATGAGCGCGGCCTGGCCGCGCAGATACTCCTCGCCGAGCGTGCCCCACGCGCCCGCGAAGGTCTTGCCGAAGTCCGACGGCCACATGGGCCAGAAGTGGCCGTGCCCGGCGCGCATCACGGGACCGGCGTTGCGACGCAGGACGCCCGCCGCGATCTCCGCCGGCGTTCCCCCGCCCGGCGCGCGTTCGACGCCGCGCAGGAGCACGCGCCAGGAATCGAAGGATTGGACGGCGACCGTGTAGAACAGCTCCGGCGTGAAGTCGTAGGGTCCGACGATCACTCAGTAGCCCGGGTTGATGGCGGGGCAGCGCGTCCGAAGCCAAGCCTTGAGCTGCGCGTCGGTGAACTTGAACGTGTGATCGCCGTTCGCGTAGGCGAACAGCTCGTTGTTCTTGACCGCGCACAGGTGGCCCTGAGCGTCGCGGAACGTCGAGTCGGCATTGGGGCGCCCGGTCGGGCTCTCGCCCATGCGGAAGCCCCCGTCGAGCATGAGCCCCGCGTAGCTCGTGATCTCCACGCCGCCGCGCTCCGCCGGGTCCACTCGCGGGGATACCGTGACCGAGCCGCGTTCGAGGGTCTTGAGTTGCGCCGTCTCCGGCTCGATCGTGAACGTGCCGCCGTCGCTCATGCGCACCGACACCGCCCCGGCGTTTTTGTCCATGCGCAGCTCGAGCGAGGTCGAGCGCGGGAAGAACCAGAACTCTCGAGCGGACGTGAGGTTCGGGTTGGAATCCTCGCCGTCTCCGTAGGAGCTGAACACCATCATCAGGCCGTCGTCGAAGAACGTGTAAGCCTTGTAGATCAGATTCGTCGTGTTGATCGGGTCGATCGAGACGAAGCACTTCCCCGAGCCCATCGAGTCCGAGTAGCCCTGCGTTCCACCGATGTGGGTCGGCGCCACCCGGGGACACGCGCTCGCCGTCAGGGCGACGGGATTGTAGGCGGGATGATAATGCCTGGCCGACTCAGCGGAGGCCGAGAACGGCAGCGCGAGGAGTAGGAACGCGAGCGGGTTTCTCATGCCCGAAGGCTAACAATTTCCGAGCCGCGAGCACTAATGATAATCACGGCTTCCTGGAAACAGTTTCAGACGCTGATCTACTGCGTCCGGACGCAGTAGGTCAGCGTCAGGCCGCGTCGCGGGCGAGGAACGGGTACCGGAAGTCCTTGGGCGGATCAAAGGTCTCCTTGATCGTGCGCGGGGACACCCAGCGGAGGAGATTGAGATACGAACCAGCCTTGTCGTTCGTGCCGGAAGCTCGCGCCCCGCCGAACGGCTGCTGACCGACCACCGCGCCCGTCGGCTTATCGTTGAGGTAGAAATTTCCTGCCGCGTTGACGAGGGCGGCCTCCGCCTCGACGAGCACGCGCCGGTCCTTGGCGAACACCGAGCCGGTGAGGGCGTACGGCGTGCTCTCATCGATGAGCTTCAGTGTGTCCTTCCACTTTTTTTCCTGATAAACGAAGACCGTGAGAACCGGTCCGAATATTTCTTCGCACATCGTCGCGCTCTTGGGATCGGTCGTCTCGATGACGGTCGGGTGCACGAAGTAGCCGACGGAGTCGTCGCAGATGCCGCCGGCGACGATCTTATTGGCCTTGTTCTTCTTCGCCGCGGCGATGTAGCCCTTGATCTTGTCGAAGGACGCCTTATGGATCACGGCGTTGACGAACTTGCCCGGATCCTCGGGCGAGCCGACCTCGATCTGGGCGAGCATGTCCTTCATCGTCTTCTTGACCTTGGGCCACAACGTCGCCGGGATGTAGGCGCGCGAGGCGGCGGAGCACTTCTGCCCCTGGTATTCGAAGGCGCCGCGCACCAGCGCGGTCGCCACGGCGTCGGGATCGGCCGATTCGTGCGCGAGCACGAAGTCCTTGCCGCCGGTCTCGCCGACGAGGCGCGGGTAGTTCTTGTAGGTGTTGATGTTGGCGCCGACCGTGGCCCACATTCCTTTAAAAACGGAAGTTGAGCCCGTGAAATGAACGCCGGCGAGGTCGGGGTGGGTGAGCGCGACGTCCGACACGGCCTTCGGATCGCCGGTCACGAGGTTGATCACGCCCGGCGGCAAGCCGGCCTCTTCGAAGAGCTTCACGAGCCAGTACGCGCTGTACATCGCGTGGGCCGAAGGCTTCCACACGACGGTGTTGCCCATGAGGGCGGGCGCGGCGGGGATGTTGCCCGCGATCGCGGTGAAGTTGAAGGGGGTCACGGCGTAGATGAAGCCTTCGAGCGGTCGGTACTCGAGGCGGTTCCACAGACCCTTGGCGCTGTCCACCTGCTGGGAGTAGATGAACTCGGCGTAGTGGGCGTTGAAGCGCAGGAAGTCGATGAGCTCGCAGGCGGAGTCGATCTCGGCCTGGTAAAGGTTCTTCGATTGATTGAGCATGGTCGCGGCGTTGATCGTCCAGCGCCAGTCGCCCGCCAGCAGGTCGGCGGCCTTGAGGAACACGCCCGCGCGGGCCGCGAAAGGCATGGCGGCCCAGTCCTTGCGGGCCTTGAGCGCGGCGGCGATCGCCTTCTTCGTGTCGGCGGGCCCGCCCTCGTGATACTTGCCCAGGAGCTGAGCGTGATCGTAGGGCGAGCGGATCTCGATCTTCTTACCGGTACGGACTTCCTGGCCGCCGATGAACATGGGGATGTCCACGGGCTTGGCCTTCATCGCGTTGAGGCGCGCGAAGAATTTCACGCGCTCGGGGCTGCCCGGGGCGTAGTTGAGGATGGGTTCGTTGACGGGCTTCGGGACGGAGAATCGGGCGTTGCTCATGTTTTGGATGATATCAAAGTGTCAGGCTCGCAAATTCGTTGAATTCAGACTCTCCCCGGGGAGAGCCAATATTATCGATAGTTCCTCCTCCTGCCGGGCGTCCTTGCGGAGAGACTGTTTAGCCGTTACAATCCAGGCGTATGAGCGTTTCCGCCCATCTCACCCCCGAGCCCGAGCGTCGTCTCTGGCTGATCCTCGAGAGCATGCGCCACGCTGTGGATGCGACCGATCTACGCATAGGCGGTCTGACCGCGTTCGCCGTCGCGGAGCTCGCCTTCATCAAGATATTGATCCCGGTGGGAACTCCCGGATTGATCGCCATGATCTCTTTGACCGCCATTTTGCCGCTCGGGGTATTCGCCTTCGCGCCGCTGAAGCGATTGCCCAAGTGGCTTCAGTTTCTTGAAGGAAGCAAAGGCAAGATTAAAGTCGAGGACAGCCTGATCACCGTTGAAGACTTGGTCAAATACAGCCACGGAGAGCTGATTTTTCGTCTCGACAAATATTTAGGCGGCGGCATCACCGCGACGCCCTACTACGAGGACATCGTGGGGCAGATCGTGGAGAACGCCCGGATCGCCGCGCGCAAGCAGAAGCTGCTGCGCGTCATCAACGTGGTGGCCGGTCTCGGACAGCTCGGCCTGCTCGGCCAGCTGATCTGGCGCTAGAGCCGACGTTTGACGGCGCGGATGCCCGCGCCCAGGACCGGCACCTTTTCAAAGAGGTTCGCGCCGGAATCCCAGTAGTCCTGGTGATAGGCCGCGCGTCCTTCCTTGTCGAAACGCAGGTGGGTCATGCCGATCGACCACTGCGTCTCGCCCTTGTGGAACTTTTTGAAGCGGATGCCCATGCGCCAGCGGATGAAGACGCCGTTAGGTGAAGTGAGGACCTCGTCGATCTCGACCTTGCAGGATTCGACGTTGCGCGCCGTCGCGACGAGATACGCCTCGAGCTCGTCGACGCCCTTGATCGACTTGAGCGTGTCGTTGAAGCGCACCTCCGGAGCGTACACGGAGCGGATGTTCGCTTTGATCAGGTCCTCGCGCAGGTCGCCGAAGAAAGCACGGAACTTCTCGACGGCGGCTTTTTCCGCGGCGGAGCCGGACGCGGGCGAGCCGATCGCGGAGGCCTCGGTCGCTTTCAGCGACTCGGCGTGCCACGCCATGGGATCGACGGCCGGGGCGTGGGAACACCCCGCGAACGCGAGAACGGCGAAAAGCGCGTATTTCACGAGGCCGCCGGCACAGGCAGACGGCGGTTGTTGGGACGAGTGAGCACCAGCTGCAAATCACCGAGGGTCCTGGTGGAGAAGCCGGCCTCGCAGTAGCTGAAGTAATAATCCCACGTGCGCAGGAAGACGTCGTCGAAACCAAGGGCCTTCACCTCGGCTTTTTTGGCCAACAAGGCCTCGCGCCACAGCCGCAACGTCGGGGCGTAGTGCGCGCCGATGTTCTCCACGCTTTCGACGACGAGGCTCGTATTTTTGGTCATCGCGTCGCACATGACGGTGAGCGACGGCAGGAGCGCGCCGGGGAAGATGTGCTTCTGGATCCAGTCGCAGCCGCCGCGGTAGGCGTCGTAGCGCTGGTCGGGAATGGTGATGCCCTGAATGACGACGACGCCGTCAGGTTTCAATAACCGGTCGCAGGTCGCGAAGAAGGTTCCCAGGAATTCGTGGCCGACGGCCTCGATCATCTCGATCGAGACGATGCTGTCGTAGGACCCTTCGGCCTTACGGTAGTCGCGCAGAACGACCTCCACCTGGTCGGCGAAGCCCTCGCGCTCCAAACGCGCCTTCACGAATTCGAACTGGCGCACGGAGATCGTCATCGTGGTGACCTTCGCGCCGCGCTTGGCCGCTTCGATGGCGCAGGTGCCCCAGCCGGAGCCGATCTCGAGCACGTGATCGCCCTTGCGGACCCCGGCCTTGTCGAGGATCATGTTCACCTTGCGGCGCTGGGCGGATTCAAGGGTATCGCCCGCCTCGAACTTGGCGCACGAATACATCAAGGTCGGGTCGAGAAAGAGCTTGAAGAACTCGTTGCCCAGGTCGTAGTGCGCGTAGATGTTGCGGCGGCTGCCGGACTCGGTGTTGCGGTTGAGGAGGTGACGCAGGCGGTTGCGGACCTTGCCCCACGCGGCCCAGCGGCTGTTCTCGACGGCCATCGCCTCGCCGTTCTCGATGAAAAGCCGGACGAGGGCGGTGAGATCGTCGGTCTCGAAGTCGCCGTGCTGGTAGGCCTCGCCGAAGCCGACGTCTCCCCACAGGAGCACGCGGCGGAAGAAGGTCGAACGCTTGACGCGCAGGCTGGCTCGCACGGGCGACGAAGGGTCGCCGAAGACGCGCGTCGTGCCGTCGGGCAAAGTCATGGTCAGGCGTCCGCGACGGATGCGGTCGAGCGAGGCCATGACGGCGGCGGCGCCGGTTTTCTCAAGAAGGCCGGATTCGGCGGGAGCGGCGGCGGTGAGTTCCATTTACATGACCTCCACGGATTTATCGGTGAAGCGACGGGCGACGGCGAGACCGGATTGGACGGCATCTTCGTGAAACCCGTAGCCGTGATAAGAGCCGGCGTACCAGGTGTCGCGCACGCCGCTGAGAGAAGGGAGCTCGGCCTGGGATTTGAGGGCCGAAAATCCGTAGGCCGGATGCTTATACAACAGATCACGAAGAACCGTGCCGGGAGCCGGCTCGCGGCGAGGATTGAGCGTAACCAGATAACGGCGAGAGCAATTCAAGCCCTGCAATCGATTCATGTCATAAGTGACGGAAACACCGGAGGTCCCGTCCTCCCCCGCCTCACGCTTGTAGTTCCACGCGGCCCAGGCGCGGCGGTTCGGGGGCATGAACGACTCGTCGGTGTGAAGCACGGTACGGTTATTGAGGTAGTGCCAGGCGCCGAGCACGCGTTTCTCCGCGTCGCTCGGATCCGCGAGCAAGGCCAACGCCTCGTCAGCGTGACAGGCGACGACGGCGCGATCGAAACGCTCGGGCTCGCGGCCGTGGGCGCGAACCTCGACCCCGCCGCCGGCGAGGCGCCGCAGGGACTCCACACCCGCGCCGCGCTCGACGCGGCCTTTGAAACGCGAGAGGAAAGCCTTGATGTAGGAGTGGCTGCCTCCGACGACGGTCTGCCAGCGCGGGCGGTCCACGAGCGACAGCAGGCCGTGGTTATTAAAGAAGCGGACGAAAGTCCGCGCGGGGAAATCCATCATCTCGGCCAAGCCCGTGGACCAGATAGCGCCGCCCATCGGGGCGGCATAGTGGTCCACGAAGTCGCGGCCGAAGCCGCGCGAACGCAGGTACTCGCCGAGGGTCAACCGGTCGAGCGCGCCGGCTTCGAGATCCGCGGCGGCGACGCGGCCGAAGCGGACGATCCCGCCGACGAGAGCGTAGAAGGCGGGCGAGAAAACGTTCGCGCGCTGGGCGAACAGACCGGAGAGTGTGGTGCCGGCGTACTGCAGGCCGGACTCCGCATCGTGATAGCCGAAGGACATCTCGCTCCAGCGCCAGCCGACGCCGAGCTCGGCGAGAAACGCATGAAGGCCCGGATAGGTCTTCTCATTCAGCACGATGAAGCCGGTATCCACCGGCGTACCCGCGTCAGGGCCGTCATCGACGACGACCGTGTGGGTGTGGCCGCCCACGCGGTTTTCTTTTTCGAACAAAGTCACGTCCCAACCGGCCTTCGACAGCTCCCAGGCGGACACGACGCCCGCTACGCCGCCGCCGATCACCGCAACCGTACCCTTCATGATGGTCTCCCCTCCGCGACGCGGGCCACGGAGAACGACAACGGCAGGGCCGCGCACCAGAGCGCGGCCAGCAGCGCGTAGCCCGCCGGAGCGGGGACGGTCAGCGTGGCCGCGCCGAGCCGGGCTCCGGCGGAAAAGCTGAGCGGGCTCGCGGCCGCGCCGAGAACGGCGCAGAGCCAAGGACGGCGCTCAAGCCAGCCGAGCGAGGCGTCGAAGGTCGCGGCCAGCAGAATCCATAAAGCCACGATCCACATAGGGGCGAGCCAAGCGGCCGGGGCGCCGCGATACGCGTACAACCCCGCTCCCTGGGCCGCGCTTTCGAGAAGGAGGCCGAAGACGCCGACGGCGGCCAGCCGGCGAGCTTCTCGCTTGGCGTCGACGCTGAAGTAAAGATGGGCGGCGCACAGGAGCGCGACGACCGCCGGACCGAGCCAGAACAGTCCGCGGCCGGCGCCCGCGACGCAGGCGAGCCAGCCGGCCTGGAAGCCGAAATAATTGAGGAAATTTCTCACGCGGACCCCGCGACGCTCTTCTTCGGGTGATCGAAGATGGGAACGTTCTTGGCCCAAAGCTTGAGGGCTTCCCAATGAATGCCGCCGACGACCGACAGAGTCATGAAGGGCCAGCGCGCTAGAGCGGATACCAGGGATCGGCCGGTGATCTCGACGCGGGAGAACGTCATCGTCGCGTCGAACAGCTTCTTGCCGGACTCGTGATTTTCCATGTGCACCGTCAGCCGCTCACCGGGAGCGCGCAGCGCCCAGGCGTACTCCTGGTTCATGCTCATGAAGGGCGACACATGGAACACCTTGGGAGCACGCCAGCTCAGCGCGTCGCCTTTCGTGAGGCTCGCACGGCGGTCGAGCACGTAGCAGTGCCGCTCAAGCCACGGGGTGTTGCTGACCTCGGCGACGACGGCCTCAAGTACGCCGGCTCGGTCGAAGCAATAGTAAAAGCTGACCGGATTGAAGCACCAGCCGTAGTAGGCGAGATGGGTCAGCAGGCGGACGGCGCCGTCGGGACGGCGCCCCGTCCTCTCCTCGACGAGTTCGCGGACGCACTCGTCGAGCGGACGGGCGGGATCGCCCAGATGGTCCTCGCGGCGAAAGCGCGCCGGAGCGGAGCGCGACGCGCTCCACAGCCAGCGGCCGCGGAACACCTCGTCGATCTCGGCCAGGTCCAGATAGACCATGAACATCGTGTAGTCGAAATCGTGCGGGACCGGCAAAAGGCGCCGGTGCCGGACGACGCCCTCGTACAGCGCGCTGTTCAATCGCGCCTCCGGAACAGGTAATGCGCCACGCGCCACTCCCCGCCGTCCGCGTAGCCGAACAGCTCGGCGCAAGCCATATAGAAAATGCGCCAGCGCTCGAAGCGCACGGCCGCGCCGGAGCCGTAGGTCTCGCGCAGGATCTCCAGAGCGCGGGCCTTGTTCCGGTCCAGATTCGCGAGCCAGTCGTTCGACGTTTTCTCGTAGTGGCGGCCGTCCACGGTCCACATCTTCTCGTGGATGAGGTCCCGTTGGAAATCGAGCAGGAGGCCCTCGGACGGCATGATTCCGCCGGAGAAGAAATGCCGCGCCATCCAGTCGTCGTCGCGCTCGTCGGCGAACGGATAGGCGAGCGATTTATGGCAGAAGATATGGACGAAGAGCTTTCCTCCGGGCTTGAGCCACGTCGAGACGCGGCGCAGAAGCTCCGGGTAGTTGCGCATGTGCTCGAACATCTCGACCGATACGACGCGATCGAAGCGCTTATCGATGTCGAAGTCGTTCATGTCGCGCGTCAGCACCGTGACGTTGGTGAGGCCTCGGCGGGCGGCCTCGGCCTGGATGTGTTCCCGCTGGGGCGCGGAATTGGAGACCGCGGTGATGCGCGCGTTCGGGTAGCGCTCCGCGTTCCACAGGGTGAGCGAGCCCCAGCCGCAACCGAGCTCCAAAATATCCTGCCCGTCGGCCAGTTCCGCGCGGGCCGCGGTCATCGCAAGCATCGCGTCCTCGGCCTCAGCCAAGGTCTCGCGCCCCGTTTCATACAGGCAGCAGGAGTATTTCATGCGCGGTCCGAGCGCCAGCGCCATGAAGGCGGCGGGCACCTCGTAGTGCTGCTCGTTGGCCTTATGCGGCAGCGGCGCGACGGGGCCGGAGACGATCGAGGCCCTCAGAGCCCCGAACCGGGCGGCGGCGTCCCGCGTCTCGTCGTTGAGACGCTGGGCGCACAAGCGCCGAATGCCGGCGCGGGTCAAGACGTCGGGCACCAGGCCCGCTTCGACGGCGGCGATGGCGGTTTTCACGCGGTCCTCCGGGGGAACCAAGGAACGAAAGCGGACGTCTCCCGCTGATAGCGGCGATAGTCCTCGCCGCGCGAACGCAGGGCCTGCTCCTCGGTGGCGGGTATGCCGGTCACGCGCAGCAGGAAATAGAGCATCAACGCGGGAGAGAGCCAAACGCGCCAATCGGCGGGCGCCATGGCGGCGTAAGCGAGCCAATGCGTCCACTCGAAGAAATAATTGGGGTGGCGCGAGTAGCGCCACAAGCCCGCGCGGCAGGTTTTCCCTTTATTGGCCGCGTTCGACCGGAACTCGGCCAAAGAAGCGTCGGCCATCAATTCGCCCCCGACCGCGACGAGCCAGAGAGCCGCGCCAGCGGCGTCCCGAAGACCGAGCTCCCCGGGAGCCGCCGCCAGCGCGGCGAAAGGCAAAGCGAGGACCGCGGCGAGGGCGGCCTGCGCCTGAAAGAACCAGAAAAAATTGCGGTTCGCCGCTTCGCCCCAGGAGGCGCGAAGCGCGGCGTAACGGCCGTCTTCGCTTTTGCCGCGGACGCGATCAACGTAGAGGTGCCAAGCCAGGCGCGCGGACCAAAGCCCCCCCATCGACCCGATCAGCAGGCGACGATGCGAATCTCCGGGAAGGAGCCCCGCGCAAAGAACGGCGAGGAACCCGAGGGCGCCCGCCCAGCCCACGTCGACCAGGCTCGCGTCCTTCGTGCGGGCCTGAACGCTCCACAGCGCGGCGAAAAACGCCGCGAGCGCGAGCCAGCCGACGAAGAGGATTTTGAGTTCGATCACGATTTCAAGCGCCCGATGAGCCGGCGCTTGAAATCCGCGTCGCCCGGGGCGGGAACGCCCCAGACCTCGCGCGCCGCCCGGTCGATCCACCGGATCTGCGCGGCGTAACGCCGGCAAACCCAGCAGACGGCCATATGAAGGCGGAGCATGATGCGGCGCATCCGCGGCGACTCATCGTACGAGCCGTCCGAGACCGCTTGCGCCACATCCGAGCACGACGGGATCCAGCTCATCGTTTGGTCCATTTCTTCTCGAGGCACTCCCGGAGCTTGTTGCGAGCCCGGAACATGAGCACCCCAAGATTCGTGGCTGAGACCCCGATAATCTTACAGGCTTCCGCGGTAGACATATCCTCCACCGTTTTCAGCTGAAAAGCGGCCCTTTGCTCGTCGGAAAGGCCTTTGGCGCACTCCTCGAGCCAGGCCTTGAGCTCGTCGTTGACGGCGAGTTCCTCCGGCCCTCGCGGGATGCAATTCCACACGCCCAACGAGCCGAAACGTCCGGCGAAGGCGGCCTCCATGTCCTCGGTCGCCTGCTCGCGTTTGTTCTTGCGGCGGCGCTCCGAGCACTTGTGGTAGAGGACGCCGAACAGGAAGGTCTTGAGCGTCGAGCGCCCCTCGAACCGGTCGATGGCGGTCAGAAAATCCGTGAGGGAATCCTGCACGGCCTCCTCGGCGTCGCGCTCGGACAGGCCCCAGGAACGCGCCGCCGCCAGGAGCGGGGAGGTGAACTCTTCGACGAGTGCCTCCACCGCTCCCGGACGGCGCGCCTTCAGGTCCTTCAGACGGTCTTGGTCGCCCATGGAGCCGCGACCATCTTACAATTTCCGCTAAACGGCGATCAGCGCGTCGAGCTTGGCCTTGATGGCCGCTTTCGACTGCACGCCCACCATCTGCTCCACGAGCTTGCCGCCCTTGAAAAAGAGCAAGGTCGGGATCGCGGAGACTCGATAGGCCGACATCGTGTCCCCGTTCTCGTCCGTGTTGAGCTTGCCGATGACGGCCTTGCCGGCGTATTCCGTCGCGAGCTCTTCGACCACGGGCCCGAGCATGCGGCACGGGCCGCACCACGGCGCCCACAGGTCCACGAGCACGGGCTTGGACGACTCCAAAGCTTCCTTCTTGAACGTCGCGTCGGTCAGTTCGAGCATAATGCCTCCTGGAAATTACGTTTTACCCTATCACTTCTTGTTTTCACGGGGTATGACGGAAACGTCTTGCGGACCCCGTTCTTTCACGACGGTCAGGCGCGCGGACCGGCCGATCGCATCTTCCGTCAGCACCCGGTGCAGATCGTCCACGCCGGTCACCGGCTTGCCGTTGAAGGCGATGAGCAGGTCGCCCTCCTCGATGCCCGCGTCATCGGCCGGGCCGCCCTCTTCCACGGCGATGACAAGCACGCCGCCCTCGGCTTCGACGCCGAGCCGCTTGGCCAAACCCCTCGGCACCTTCACGTCCTGGGCGCCCAGGCCCAGAAAGCCGCGCCGGATTCGGCCGTGTTCGATCAGACGGCCGGCCACAAACTTCGCCGTGTCGATCGGGATCGCGAAGCACAATCCCTGCGCGGGGAGGATCACCGCCGAGTTCACGCCGATCACGCGCCCCCGCGAGTCCACTAGGGGCCCGCCCGAGTTGCCAGGGTTCAAGGCCGCGTCGGTCTGCACGATGCCGTCCATCATGCGCCCGGACTCCGAGCGCAGCGAGCGACCGAGCGCGGAGACCACGCCCGCCGTCACCGAGTATGAGAACCCGTACGGGCTGCCGATGGCGATGGCCACCTGCCCGGGCTTGAGCGACTTCGACTCGCCCATCTCGAGCACGGGCAGGCCGTCGGCCTGCACGCGCACGACGGCCAGGTCCGTGTCGGGGTCGTCGCCGACGACCTCCGCCTGGAAGCGGCGGCCGTCGTGCAGCACGACGTCGAGCTCTTGAGCCCCGTGCACGACGTGGCTGTTGGTGAGGATGTAGCCGTTGGCCGTGAACACGAAGCCGGAGCCCGCGCCTCCGCGCACGCCCTTGCGGGCCTCGATCTTGACCACCGCCGGGCTCACCCGCGCGGCGACCTCCGACACCGTTGTAGAATACGCGTCCAGCAGCGCCCCGTCGTTCTCTTGCGTGTTCATAAGCTCTCCTTTATTCGCGTCGACTTCGGTTTCGTCCCTAACGGCTCATTCCGCCGGCGGTCCTAATCGTCTCGCCCGTCACCCAGCGCGCGTCCTCCGACGCGAGAAAGGAAACCGCGTCTGCGATGTCGGCCGGTTCTCCGATGCGGCCGAGCGGCGTCTTCGCCACCATGCCCGCCTTGAGTTCCTCCGTCATCACGGCGTTCATCAGGTCGGTCGCGACCGGCCCCGGCGCCACGCCGTTGACCGTTATCCCCTTAGGCCCGAGCTCGGCCGCCCAAATGCGAGTGAGAGCCTCAAGAGCCGCCTTCGTAGCGGAGTAAACGCCCGCGCCCGCCATCGAGCCCGTGGCGGCGATGGAGGACACGTTGATCACGCGGCCGCCTTTCTGGAGATGCGCGAGCGCCGCCTGGGTCGTGTAGATCGGGCCGTTGACATTGAGGTCGAACTGCGCCTTCACGTGCTTCTCCGTCACACCCTCGAGCGGAACGAACTCCCCCCACCCGGCGTTGTTGACCAGGATGTCGAGGCCGCCGAATTCGCGGAAGGCCGCTTCGACGAACCCCTTGGCCTCGGCCGGGATGGACGCGTCGGCCTTGTACGCCGCCGCTTTGCCGCCGGACTTCTTGATCTTGGCCACCAACGCGTCCGCTTCCTTTGCTGAGCGCGAGTAGCTGATCGCGACCGTTGCGCCGTCCGCGGCCAAGCGCTCCGCGATCGCCGCGCCGATCCCACGCGCGCCGCCCGTCACCAACGCCATCTTTCCTTCCAGTCTCTTCGTCATGGTCATATTCCTCTGTTCTTGAATGATGAGTCAATAATTGGGCCTAAAAATGTCACCCCAGGGTCCTCAACGCCTCGTCCGCGACGGCCCGCAGCTCGGCCCGGTCGCAGCCGGTGCGCGCCAGCGCCCGCAGTCCGAGGGTCGCCGCGAAGAGAAAGCGGGCGGATGTCTTGGCCTCGCCGCGCCCTTTGACGCTGCCGTCGGCGCGCCCGCGCAGGACGGCGGCGAGCAATGCGCCTTCCACCCGACGCCGGTTGTCCTCCACGCAGCGCGCCACGCGGTCGTCGTGGGCGGAGCGCTCGGATGCGGCGTTGGCGAGCAGGCAGCCGCCGGGATCGCCGACCGCCTCATCGAGGATGATCGAGAACAGCGTCTCGATGGCCGCCCGTCCGCTCTTGGCGGCATTGAGGGTCTCAAGCAGCCGCACGCCCTTCGTCCCTTGATAGCGCTTGAGCGCGGCCAGGTACAGCGCGCGCTTGTCGCCGTACGCCCCGTACAGGCTCGCCCGGCGCAGGCCGGTGGTCTTCTCCAGATCCTCGATCGAGGTTCCGTCGAAGCCCTTCGCGCGGAAGGTCTCCACGGCCTTGTCGAGGACTGCGTCGCTGTCGAACGAGCGGGGGCGAGCCATGGTTCCATTATAGACTGTTCAGTCAATAATGTCAAGCGCCCGCCGCCCTTTGCTAGAATCCGTCTCAGTGGAAGACCTCCTCGCCGCGCAACGCGGACGCTACCTCGCCCTCGCCGCGGATCTGCCGGCGCGTCTGCGCCTCGTCGAGGTCAGCGAAGGCAACTCCCTCCTGCGTAAAGCCCGCAAGCTCGTCGCCTTCGGCCCCCGCTACGTCCGCTGGGCTGCCGCCCGGGCCGGCCTGCGTCCCGGCCTCGTCGACGTTCCCCTCTTCTGGGGCGGGCACATGAATCTCCCCTACGCCGAAGACGCCGATTTCGTGACGATGTATCTCGCGGGCGCCCCCGGCGGCCCGGAGTACAAGCTCATGCGCTACTTCATCCGGACTCTGAAGCCGGGCGATTCCTTTTACGACGTCGGCGCCAACTACGGCTTTTACACGATGCTCGCCGCGGAGTTCGTCGGCGCCAAAGGCGAAATCCACGCCTTCGAGCCCCTCCCCGAGGTGCACGCCCACCTGAAGCGAAACACCCCGGGCCCCATCGCCCGGATCGTGGACGCGGCGCTGTGGGACCGGTCGGGCATGGCGACCCTCTACCGCCACCGCCTCGGCGACGTGTTTAACACGCTCGAAGAAGAAGTCACCGACTTTGACCCGACGCGCGGCTCGCTGAAGACCGAGGTGCGTTGCACGACGCTCGACGAATACGTCAAAGAGAACCGCCCCCCGACCGTGATGAAGATCGACGTGGAAGGCGGCGAGAAACGCCTGCTGGCCGGCGCCCTGGAAACCCTGCGCCGTCACAAGCCCGCGATCGCGATGGAGACCTGGGCTAGGGAAGGCGGAGAACGATTCTCCCTGCCTTCCTGCCGGACCTTGATCGCGCTGGGCTACCGGGCCCATGCCCTGAGCGAAGACGGCGCCGCCTCGCCCCTCGCCGAGGCCGACCTCCCCGCCTTCATCCGGAATATGCCCGCCGGTTGGGACAACCTCGTCTTCCTGCCGTCTTAACCGACCCTTTACCCTCGTCGTAATAAGTCCTTAACGGCGTACGGCTATCCTGTGCGTACGCCATGATAGACACCGAACGATCGCTCGACACCATCGCGCGCCTCCACACCGAGATCATGCGTGAGCGTGCCGCCGGCCTGCATGAATCGGCCGAGGCCGCCAAGGCCCGGCTCGTCGCTCGAGAGGAAGCCCTCGCTCGTCTGCGGACCCAAGTCTCCCTGCTGAAGAAGTCTCTACAGCCGGCGCCTGTCGCCGTTACCGTTCCCGTCGCCGCTCCTATTCCGGTCCCCGCGAAGGAGGCTCTTCCGGTCTCGGCGGTCGCAGGAGCCTCCCTCCCGCGGACCATGAACTGGGCATCGCTCGCGCCCTACGCCGCGATCGTCGCGTGCGCCTTCTACCTCGATCTCGGCGGCATCCGCCGTCCCGCCGCCGTCGTGCACGATCTCACCGCCTTGGTGCGGCCCGCGCCGGTTCCGGTCGTCAGCGCCCGTCCCGTCGCGAAGGGCGCGCCCATCCTCGTCGACGACGACCGGTCCCAGGAAGCTCTCCTGCTCGTCCATGAGTGGAAGCTCCCGGGAGACGAGAAGTCCCTGGGCGAGCGCCTGGGCGGCGAGCTCGATCTTCCCGGCGGCCGTCCGGCCTGGAGCGTTGAGCGCACCGGCGCGCGCGGCTACCGCGTGACCTTCCAGACCACCGAAAAAGATCTGCCGTACGCCTTCGAGGCCGACGTCGAGTCGCGCGTCGTTTGGCCAACGCCCGAGACGCAGGAGCTGCTTGCTCCGCGCTTCACGGCCGCCTTCCGCGACTCCGTGCGCTGATCGATTCGCGCTTGAGTCCGGGCCCCGGAATGGTTAGGCTTGGACCGTGATCAAGCTTTTGCTGCTCACGGCGCTCACTGTCTCCGCGCAGACGACCTTGCCGGTCTCCTTCGCCGAGACCGCGGCCTTGGTGCGAACGTTCAAAGCGCGGCGCGCCACAAGCGAAGCGCCCCATCTCGTCATCTGGCGCGGCCGAGAAACCTCCGCCTTCACTTCCCCCGCTTACAACGTCGGCGCCTTTGATCGCGCGGTGCTCTCCTGGAACATGAGCGGCGCGGCGACCTTCGAGCTCGAGGCAGACGGCGACGGGAAGTGGCGCGTGATGGGTCTTTGGAGCGACGCGCCGCAAAGCGTAAAGGGCGAGGGCGTCGATGTGGACACCCTGGCACTGAAGACCGCCGCCAAGTCCTTGCGCTTCCGCGTGACACCCGCGCCGGGTGCGGTCGTGACGATGGTCGCCGCGACGTATTGGACTCACGGGGAGAAGCGCCCTCTCGGCCGCGCGCGCTCCGCCGCATGGGGCCGGACGCTTGACGTGCCGCAACGCTCCCAAGGCGCGGTCGGCACGGATCCCTCTAAAGTCTGCAGCCCCACCTCGCTGTCGATGGTTCTCGCCTACTATGGCGTGGACAAGCCGGCCGAGGAGGTCGCCCGCGGCGTCTTCGACCACGCGGAGAAGATCTACGGCAACTGGCCCTTCAACACGGCCTACGCCTACCGCGTCGCCGGGCTTGAAGCCTACGTTCAGCGCTTCATGGGTCTTGAAGACCTCGAGGCTGAGATCGCGGCCGGCCGTCCGGTCATCATCTCGCACAAGTTCGAAGCGGGCGATCTCGACGGCGCTCCGATCGCGCGCACCGACGGTCACGTGATCGTGGTCGTCGGCTTCACGAAGGACGGCGACGTGGTCGTCAACGACCCGGCGGGCCGGACGGGCGCGGTGCGCCGGGTCTACAAGCGCGCCCAGCTCGACAAGACTTGGCTCGTGCGCGCCAGCGGCGCGGCCTACGTCCTGCGCCGGCTCTGACTACTTAATCAGAGCCAGGCTCGACGTGTAGCCGTGCACGAAGTTGCGGCCGCCGACGGGGCCGAATTCGCCGTTGGCGAAGAAGCCGGCCATCGGCACGGGGCCGCGCAGGCTCTGCACCAAGGTCGCGTCGTGGTCGGAGTCACCGTAGAGGCCCTTGCCCCGGCCGCAGCAGGAGAAGAGCAGCGCGCCGCGAGGCGCGGCGTCGGTCTCCGGCAGGAGGCCCAGCAGCATCGAGAAATCCTGGTCGGAGGTGTGCGCGTCGCGTAGCTGAAACTGCAAGGTCTGGCCGCGGCGCAGGTTCGTGCCGAGCACCAGCGAGCCGGACTCGTTGTCGTAGCCGATCAAGTTGCGGATGACGAAGTCGCCGCGGCGGAACTCCGAGCGGCCTTCGTTCATGACCAAGCCGGCGAACAGGGCGCTTCGCGCGAGTCGCTGGTCTTCGGGGGAGCACTTCGAGAGCGTCTCCCGCAGGACCTCGAGAGGATTGCGCCCGCCCAATTCATGCAGGACGTTGCCCTCGGCCTTGGTCACGATCAGGGGATCGCCGATCGGGCGGCAGCCCTGGGCGACGACGGTCTGAATCTCGACCGGACCGACGAGCGCCACGCCCGCGAGACCTTGGCGGTGGACCTGAGAACCGAGCAGCATCCAGGACGGCTTGTGCAGGATCAGGCCGCTGGCCATGCCGCCCACGAGCGGGGCGCCCGGATAGCCTTCGTTGAACAGCGCGGCCATGCGCTCGGGATCGGCGCTCGCCGGATCGCCGAGGATCATGAACTTGGGGTTCTCGTTCGGATACAGGTCGAGCTCGCGCACGAGCGCGGCGCCGTTCTCGAGCTTGCCGAGCTCCGCCTGGGCGAAGGAGAAGGGCTGGACGCGCACGCCGGGCAGGTGCATGGCCAAAATTGAGACGCCGGGGGTCATCTCGACCTCCTTGCGTCCGGCGATCACGCCGCTGGCGTTGCAGCCGAGCACGCGCAGGGGCGCCAGGCCCTTCGCGAGAAGAGTGGAGAACTCCGCCGGGTCGAAATCGCCGAAGGCCTCGGAGACGAACACGAGCGCCAGATCGCAAGTTCCCGCGCCGAGGCGCGTGCGCGCCGCCTTGGCGGCCGCGGCGGCGGCCTTGCGCCAATCCTTGTCGTCGGAGAATCCCTCCGCGAAGCGTTTCGCGTCGGTCACTTCTTTTCTCCCTTCACGGCCTCGGCCACGGCGGGCACGCCCGCGGGCTCGGCGGCGTCGGCGAGGCGGCGCAGGTCCGAGCCGCAGCCGAAGACGCGCGGATAGGTGTCGGCCTCGAGGCGGTGCGCGAGGATGTAGTCCTGGTCGTCCGGGTCGACGAAGGAGATGATCTTGCGCGGCAGATAGAGCCGGTGCACGGCCGCGAGCAGGGCGTCGGCCTTGGGCTCCCCGGTGCGGCCGACGAGCTCGAAGTCCATGCGCCCGCGCGCGTGCAGATCGGCGATGCGCGCCAGAGCCGCGCGTCCGAGGGCGTCGTCTCCCGTCGCGTTCCAGGCGCCGCGCAGGCCCCAGTCGAGCCAGCGGCGGTAGTTGTGATTGCCCTTGAGATGGTGCATGCGCCGGCAGACCTCAAGCGCCCGCGCGTTGAGCGCAGGATCGAGGCGCGGCTCGCGCAGGATCGCCGGGTCGCCGGTCCGCGACACGCGATCAAGGAAGCCCCCGCCGTCGCGCTCCCACAGCTCTTGGAAAAGGAACCGGAGCATCGCGTCGGCGAATTCGCGGTGAGCCTTCATGCCGGTGGCGATGAAGCCGTCCGTGAAGGCGAGCGCGGTCTCGGCCGCGTCGCCGAGAAGTCCGACGACGGACTCGCCGTCGCCGCCCGCCGAGTGTTGGAGGCCGAGAAGCGGATCGTAGAGGCGCGTCTGCAGAAAGCTCAGCGCCTTCATCGCGGCCTCTCCGGCGCCGGGCTGGCCGAAGGCGTGGGCGCGCAGCAAGGAGGAGGCGGCGAGCGCGTTGCCGTCCGCGGGATAGACGGCCGCCTCGGGCAGGCCGGCGCGGCGGAAGGCGCCGGCCGAGGCGTCCCACAACGTCCGGAGCAGATAGTCGCCGCAGGCGGTGGCGGCGTCGCGCCAGCGCGCCTCGCCGGTCAGCGCGTGGGCGTCCCAGTACAAGGCCGCCCACCGCGCGTGCAAAGACAGGGGAGAGCCGTGACCGGAAAGGAAGCGGCGCCCGACCGCGTCCCAGCCGGCCCAACGTAGCTCGAGGGCGCGGGTCAGGGCGGCGCGCGCCGGCGCGTCGCCGCGCTCGCCGGCGGCATGGAGCAGGCACTCGACGAGAGCGGGTTCGGCGGAGGCGGGCAGAGCGTTGAGCGCGGCCAGCGCGGCGGAGACCTTGCCCTCGTCGGGGGCCTCGGCCAATGCCGTCTCGCGTACCGCGCCGGTCCAGGCGGGGCCGGACTCCTTGGACGCGAGCGGGGCCGACGCCTCCTTGGCCAGACGCTCGAGCTCGGCGGGCAACGACGCGGAGGGCAAGGAGAGGACCGCGCGCCGCGCGCCGTCGCTGTCGAGCACGACCGCGCCGCGGCCGATGCGCGCCGCGGCGTCGGGGCGCGTCTCCGGATCGGCGAGCACCGCGACGAAGCGGCTGGCGATCTCGGGCTCGGCGGAGGTCAACGTCTCCGGCGGCAGAGGCCCCACTGCGGCGAGGATGGGCTTGCCCTGCGCTTTCGCGCGGGCGAACGCCTCGGCCGTCCAGGCGATCCAGGGGCTCATCAGGCGGAAGCCGTGTCCTCGGACAGCTCGAACATGCGCTCGATGGGCTTGAGCGCGCGCGCGGCGATGGAGGCCGGAACCTCGATGCGCTGGGACGCGGTCGGCCGCTCGAGAGCGGACAGGACGCGTTCGAGCGTCACCGCCTTCATATGCGGGCACAGGCGGCACATGGGCACGAAGACCTTGTCCGGGAACTTCGTGCGGGCCAAATCCCCCAAGCCGCACTCGGTGATGAGCATGTAGGACGACGCCTTATGATCGTCCACCCACTTCATCATATCGCCCGTGCCGCCGATGTAGTCCACGACCGAGGTCAGGGCCGGGGTGCATTCGAAGTGCGCCAGAATCTTCACGCCCGGGTACATCTTCCGGTAGAACTCCACCGAGGAGGCGTCGAAATTGTCATGCACGATGCACGTGCCTTCCCAGACGATCAGGTCCTTGCCGATCGTCTTGCCGAGCTCCTTGGCGAGATTGGCGCCCATCATGGCGTCGGGCGCGAAGATTACCTTCTCGTGCTTCTCGTAGAGCTTGCGCATGATCTTCGGCGCGTTGGCGCTGGTGACGACGACATCGCATTCCGCCTTCACGGCCACGGTCGTGTTGATGTACACGGCGACGGGCGCGCCGGGGTGTTTTTTCTTGAGCGCGCGCACGTCGGCGGCGGTAATGGATTCCGACAGCGAGCAGCCGGCCTCGGGCGCGGGCAGGAGGACCACCTTGTCCGGGCTCAGGATTTTAGCGGTCTCGGCCATGAAGCGCACGCCGCAGAAGACGATGGTCTTGGCGTCGGAGGCGGCGCCGAGCTTGGCCAGCTTATACGAATCGCCGATCATGTCGGCCACGCCGAGAAGAATTTCCGGGCGCTGATAAACGTGCGCCGGTATGATCGCCTTCTGTTCCTTCTTGAGGCGGTTGATCTTCCAGGTCAGGCGCGCGGCGCGCTCCAGCTCCTCGTCGCGGTAGCCGAGCCCGGCGAGGCCCTTGTCGGCGAGGCGGGACGCCTCGATCTCCAGCTCCGCGGGCGACGGCTCGAAGGCGGCGAGCTTCAACGCCATAAATTCAGCTCCGGATAGTTGCAGAAAATGCCGTCCACGCCGAGCTTGTTGAGACGGTCGCGTTCGACCGGCGTGTTCACCGTGTAGACGAGAATCTTCCGCCCGCGGTCGTGCGCGGCCTTGACCGTGCGCGCGAGCGTCTGGCGGACGCTCAGGTTGAGGCTCTCGGCGTCGATGTCCTTCATTTCCTTAAGGGCGGTCTTGAGAGTGGTCAGGCCGAGAAGATAGCCCAGCCGCACCTTCTCGTCGAGGGAGCGCACGGAGTACAGCGCGGCGTGATCGAAGCTGGAGACGACGGTGCGCGCGAGCGCGTCGCGCTTATGAATGAGATCGACGACGCGCTCCTCGATGCCGGGGTAGACCGAAGAGCCGCGCTTAATCTCGACGTGAAGCTCGACGCTCTTCGGCAGGATGTCGAACACGTCCTCGAGCCGCGGAAGCCTTTCGCCGGTGAAGCTTTTATCGAACCAGGACCCGACGTCGAGACCGGAGACGTCGTCCCAGTGGACGTTCTTGAGGCGGCGCTTGTCGCGGCCGCAACGCTTGAGGTCGTCGTCGTGCGCGACAACGAGCTCGTGGTCGAGGGTCTGGTGCACGTCGAGCTCGATGGCAGGCGCGCCCATGGCGATCGCGCGCAGGAACGAGGCCATCGTGTTCTCGGGGGCATGGCCGCTGGCGCCGCGGTGGGCGATGACGAGCATTACTGCAGGACCTCCAGGACGGGCCCGACGGCGACGTCCTCGTAATCGATGCCGAGCTTCTCTTCGCGGCCCGTGCCCGGTCCGTGGAAATCGGAGCCGCCCACGGCCAGCAGGCCCTTCGCCGTCGCCCACTCGCCGTAATTTCGCAGTTGCGTAGGCGTGTGCCCGGAGTAATACACCTCGATGCCCTGCAGACCCGCCGCGCGCAAATCTTCGAGCTCGTTGACCTTGCCCGCGGTCTGCGGGTGCGCGAGGCAGGCGGTCCCGCCCGCGTCGCGGATCAGCGCGATGGCCTCGCGCGGGCTCGGGCCCATGGACTCGACGTAGCCGGGCTTTCCTTTGATGAGAAAGCGCTCGAAAGCTTCCTTGCGGCTTTTGACGACGCCCAGGCGCCGCAGCGCGTCGGCGACGTGCGGCCGGCCGAGCGTTTCATGCGCGCCGGACTGGACGTCCGCGAACTCGATGGCGATGCCGAGCGCGCGCAGATTCTCGACGATGCGCTTGGAGCGCACGGCGCGGCGCTCGCGGAATTCGGAGAGGCGCTCCGCGAAGCCCGCGGACGCGACGTCGATGCCGTAGCCGAGGACGTGGACCCGGTCGGCGGCCCCCTCGCCGGCGCAGTTGATCTCGATGCCGAGGCGGACGTTCAATCCCTCGACCTTGGCCGCGGCGAACAGCTCGGGACCGCCGGAGACGCTGTCATGATCGGTCAGCGTCAGGAGCTCGACCCCGTTCTTCACCGCGCGGGAAACGAGCTCCGCCGGAGTCAACGTTCCGTCGGAGAAGATCGAGTGGCAGTGCAGTTCGACGCGCTTGGGCACGTTAAACCGCGACGACTTCCTTGATCTCGGGAATCTCCTGGCGGACCATGCGCTCGACGCCGCCCTTCAGGGTGGCCGTGGAGCTGGGGCAGGTGCCGCAGGCGCCGGACAACGTCACTTTGACGATGCCCGCGGCCTCGTCCACCGACACTAAAGAGATATCGCCGCCGTCAGACTGGATGTAGGGGCGGATCTTCTCGAGAACCTTCTCGACGCGCTCGTAAGTGGTCATAAAATGAATCCTCCCTTATTTATTTGCCGGACGCGAGCTTCTCGAGCCACTCGGGTGCGGCACCGCAGGTCCCGCCCTTCTGCGCGAGGATCGCGGCCAAGGTCACGCCGTCGAAATAGCCGTTGACCAGCTCGCCGAGCTTCGTCCACACCGGCGAGATGGCGCAATGCCCCTGATGCCGGCAGTCCTTCGTGCCCGAGGTAAAGCGTTCGCACGTCTCCTCGAAGACCGCGCCGTCCACGGCGCGCACGACTTGCGCCAAGGTGATTTCCTTCGGCTCGCGCGACAGCGAGTAGCCGCCCGCGCTGCCGCGATGGCTCGTCACGAGGCCGGCGCGGCGCAGCTTGACCAGGATCTGGCTCACGTAGTCGCCGGGCACGTTCTCGGTCTCGGCCAGGCGCTCCGCCGGCAGCGGCGCCTTGCCGTGTTCGGCGGCCAAGGTCACCATCAGGCGCGTCGCGTACTCGATCGAGCTCGTGATTCTCATAGGATCCTCAGTACAGGCCCAACTGCTCCTTGGCTTCCTCGGTCGCCATCGTGCGCGGGTCCCAGCCCGGCACGAAGGTCAGGTCCACGTCCACGTCCTTGATGCCGGGAAGCTTGGTGAGGGCGGTGTGCACGGAGGCGAGCAACATCGGCCCGTACGGGCAGGCGGGCGAGGTCAGACTCATGCGCACCTTGACCGAGCGGCCCTTGGCCGATTCGCCGAACTCGGCGCCGTAGACGAGGCCGAGGTCCACGATGCTGATGTGGATCTCCGGATCCTGGACCGGCTGAAGGGCGGCGCCGACCTCCTTAAAGGTGGCCTCGGCGGCTTCCGTTTTCGCGCTCATGACTTTTTAACCTCGAAGCCCTGCATGACGGTGTTCCAGCCGAGCGTCGCGCATTTCACGCGCAACGGGAACTTGCGCACGCCCTCGAGGGACGCGAGCTGCTCGAGCTCGGGCGGCAGGCCGGCGACGTCGCCGTTTTCGAGCATCAGCTTCTTGAACGCGGCGACGAGCGACTTCGCCTTGGGAATATCGGTTCCTTCCAGAGCTTCGGCCATCATCGCGGCGCTGGCCTGGGAGATCACGCAGCCGTGGCCGGCGTACCGGAGCTTAGCGACCTTGCCGTCCTTCAGCTCGGCCGTGATCTCGAGCTCGTCGCCGCAGACGGGGTTGATCCCGTGCGCGCGCAGGTCCGCCGGATCCACCTTGCCCTTGCGGGTCGTGGAACGGAAATAGTCGAGGAGCACCTCGCGATAAAGATCCTGCAGTTCCGCGTCGCCTTCCATTACCGCACCCCCGCCTTGGGTTTGACCTTGAAGAATTCGAGCGTGCGCTTGAGCGCGCGCCCGAAGGCTTCCACGTCCGACTCGTCGTTGTAGAGATAAAAGCTGGCCCGGGCCGTACCGCCGCACTGGAGAAGGTGCATCAGCGGCTGGCAGCAATGGTGGCCGACGCGCACCGCGACGCCCTCGAGGTCGAACGCCGTGCCCACGTCGTGCGGGTGCAGACCGGGAACGTTAAAGGAGACCACGCCGGAGCGCTTGGCCGGATCCGTCGGCCCGAGGACCGTCATGCCCTCGGCCTCGAGGATCGCGCGCGTCTTATCGGCAAGCGCGTTCTCGTGCTTCGCGATATTGTCCAGACCGACGGCCGACAGATAGTCGAGCGCGGGCCCGAAGGCCACCTGGTCGGCGAAGTTGGGCGTGCCGGCCTCGAACTTGTACGGGAGCTCGTTCCACGTGGACTTCTCGAGGGTGACGCGTGAGATCATGTCGCCGCCGCCGAGGAAGGGGTCCATGGCCTCGAGAAGCTCCTCACGGCCCCACAAAACGCCGATGCCCGTAGGCCCGAGCATCTTGTGCGCGGAGAAAGAGACGAAATCGGCGCCCCAAGTCTTGAGATCCATGGGCTTGTGCGGCGCCCACTGACAGGCGTCCACGGACACGACGGCGCCGGCCGCTTTGCCCATTTTGATGAGCTCGAGCACGGGGTTAACGGTCCCGATCGCGTTAGACAGCGCGGTGAAGGTGAACAGCTTCGGGCCCTTGGCCAGAAGCTCCTTGGCCTTCTCCATGTTCAACGTGCCGTCGAGGTTGACGGGCACGAACTCGAGCTTGATCCCGCGCTCGGCGGCGAGCAACTGCCACGGCACGATGTTCGAGTGGTGCTCCATCTCGGTCGAGAGGACGATGTCCCCCGCCTTCAGGAACTTGCGCGCCCAGGCGTGGGCGATGAGGTTGAGCGACTCGGTGGCGTTGCGCGTGAAGATCAAGGTCTGGGGCTTCGGCGCGCCGACGAAGGCGGCGAGCTTCGTGCGCGTGAGCTCGGCCATGTTCGTGGACTCTTCGGAGAGCGTGTGCACGCCGCGATGGACGTTGGCGTTATGTTTCTCGTAAAAGTCGACCAACGACTGGATCACGACCCGCGGCTTCTGCGTGGTCGCCGCGTTGTCGAGGTACGCCAGCGGCTTGCCGCGCACCAGGCGCTTTAAGATCGGAAAATCGGCGCGGTATTTTGCGGCGTCGAAGCGGCTCATGATTTGGCCTCCACGGCCTCGGGCGTGCGCCCGTGCAGCGCGTCGGCCAGCGCCGACTTGAGCGGCTCGAGACCGACACGGTCGATCATCTCGGAGCCGAAGGCGTACACGAGCAGGCGCCGCGCGGCGTCGGCGCCGATGCCGCGGGAGCGCAGGTAGAACAGCGCTTCCTGGGACATCTGCCCGACCGCGCCGCCGTGCTTGCAGGACACGTCGTCGGCGAAAATCTTGAATTCCGGATTGGTGTTGACCCGGGCGTCCTCGGACAACAGCAAGTTCTTGTTGTAAACCTGCGCGTCGGTCTTCTGCGCGCCGGGCTTCACGTGGATCAGACCGTCGAAGACGTAGCGTGACTTGTCGTCGAGAACGGCCTTATAGAGCTCGCGCGTGATGCCGCCGACGGCCGCGTGCTCGACGACCGTGTGATGGTCGGCGAACTCCGAGCCCGCGAGCAGCGCGAGGCCGTTGAAATGCGCCTCCGCCCCCTCGCCCGCCATACGCGCGCGGACGTCCTCGCGCGCGAAATAACCCGACAAATTGAAGACGTGCGACTCGTAGCGCGCGCGGGAGCCGATTTCGGCTTCGAGCGCGACGGTGAGGCGGCCCTGGGCGCCCTGGCGGACGACGCGGTAATGCTTGAGCGCGGCGCCCTCCGCGAGGACGACCTGCGCGCGGACGTTGGACCAGAACGGGGCGTCGCCGAAAGCGGCGTACTCCTCGACGATCTCGGCGGAGGCGCCGGGCTCGAGAACGATCAGCACGCGGGCGTGGGCGGCTTCGGCGCGATTGGCCGAGGACTCGGCCAGGTGGATGAGATGGATAGGCTGATCGACGCGCACGTGGCGGCCGACGCGAACCACGATGCCGTCCTTGGCCTGGGCCGCCGCGAGCGCGGCCAGAGGGAGGTCGGCGGGGAGGGCCGCGGCGAGCAGGGCCTTCAGATCGCCCGCGCCCGACAAGCTCTCGACGCTCACGCCGTTGGGCAGCTTAAGCAAAGCGTGCTTGGACTCCCAGCGGCCGTTGACGAGCGCGGCGCGATGGAATCCGACGGGGCAGAGGACGCGTCCGCCGAGCGGCGGCTGAGACGCGGGCATGCCGGCGGGCTCGAAGCGAGGGCCCGTCAGAGCTTCACCGGGGGTGAAGCGCCAGCCTTCCTTCTGGGCGGCGAGGGCTTCTTTGATCACGCGGCGACCTTATCCTCGATCCAGCCGTAGCCCTTCTTTTCGAGCTCGAGGGCCAGCTCCTTACCGCCGGACTTGATGATCCGGCCGCCGGAGAGGACGTGCACGAAATCGGGAACGATGTAGTCGAGCAGGCGCTGGTAGTGCGTGACGAGCACGAAGGAGCGCTTCGGATCGCGCATCTTGTTGACGCCGTTAGCGACGATCTTGAGCGCGTCGATGTCGAGGCCCGAGTCGGTCTCGTCGAGCAAGGACAGCTTGGGCTCGAGCACGGCGAGCTGGAGGATCTCGTTGCGCTTCTTCTCGCCGCCCGAGAAGCCCTCGTTGACGGAGCGGTTCAGGAAAGCGGGGTCCATCTCGACGGACTTGGCCTTCTCCTTGATGAACTTCAGGAAGGCGCCGGCGTCCATCTCGGGCTCGCCGCGGTGCTTGCGAAGGGAGTTGTAGGCGGCTTTCAGGAAATACTTATTGGACACGCCGGGAATCTCGACGGGATACTGGAAGGCGAGGAAAACGCCTTCCCGCGCGCGGATCTCGGGATCCATGGAGAGCAGGTCCTTGCCGTCGTACTCGGCCTTGCCGTCGGTGACGGTGTAGCCGGGGCGGCCGGCGAGCACGTAAGACAAGGTGCTCTTGCCCGAACCGTTAGGTCCCATGATGGCGTGGACTTCTCCAGGCTTAACCGTAAGGTTAAGGCCTTTGAGGATGGCCTTGTCGCCGACCTTCGCGTGCAGATTCGTGATTTTCAGCATATTAGCCGACGCTCCCTTCCAGAGAAATATTCATGAGCTTGTGCGCTTCCACCGCGAACTCGAGCGGAAGCTCGTTGAAGACCTGTTTGCAGAAGCCGTTGACGATCATGCCGACGGCGTCCTCGACGGACAGTCCGCGCTGGCGGAGATAAAAGAGCTGATCCTCGCCGATCTTCGAGGTCGAGGCCTCGTGCTCGAGGGTGGCGGATGTGTTGCCGACCTCGATATAAGGGAAGGTGTGCGCGCCGCACTTGTCCCCGAGCAGAAGCGAGTCGCACTGAGAATAATTGCGCGCGCCCTGGGCGGACTTGGCGATCTTCACCTGGCCGCGATACGCGTTCTGGCCGTGGCCGGCGGAGATTCCTTTCGAGATGATGGTCGATTTCGTGTTTTTTCCGATGTGAATCATCTTCGTTCCCGTGTCGGCCTGCTGATAATGGTTGGCCAAGGCCACGGAATAGAATTCTCCGACCGACTCATCGCCCAATAGTATGCACGACGGATACTTCCACGTGATCGCCGAGCCGGTCTCCACCTGCGTCCAGGAGATCTTCGAACGCTTGCCCGCGCACTTTCCGCGCTTGGTCACGAAGTTGTAGATGCCGCCCTTGCCGTTCTTGTCGCCGGGATACCAGTTCTGGATCGTGGAGTACTTGATCGAGGCGTCGTCGTGCGCGACGAGCTCGACGACGGCGGCATGCAGCTGATTCTCGTCGCGCATCGGAGCCGTGCAGCCTTCGAGGTAGGAAACCGAGGCGCCTTCATCAGCGACAATCAACGTGCGTTCGAATTGGCCCGTGTCCTTGGCGTTAATGCGGAAGTAGGTGGACAGCTCCATCGGGCATTTCACGCCCTTGGGGATATAGCAGAAGGAGCCGTCGGAGAAAACGGCGGAGTTCAAGGTGGCGAAGAAGTTGTCGGTGTAGGGAACCACGGAACCGAGATACTTTTCGATTAAGGCGGGATGCTCGTGCACGGCTTCGGAGAACGAGCCGAAGATCACGCCAGCTTCGGCCAGGGTTTTCTTGAAGGTCGTCGCGACGGACACCGAGTCGAAAACGGCGTCCACGGCCACGTTGGACAACATTTTCTGTTCGTCTAACGGAATTCCCAACTTATCAAATGTCGCGCGGATCTCGGGGTCCACCTCGTCCATGGAGGCGAGCTTTTTCTTCTGCTTCGGCGCCGAGTAGTAGATGACGTTGTTGTAGTCGATCTTCGGGTAGTGGACTTCGGCCCAGGTCGGCTCCTTCATCGTCAGCCAATGCTTAAAGGCCTTCAGGCGCCACTCCAGCATAAAGGAGGGCTCGTTCTTCTTCTTAGAGATCAGACGGACGATGTCTTCGTTGAGCCCGCGCGGAACCTGGTCGGCTTCGATGTCCGATTCGAAGCCGTATTTGTACTCTTTGGCGGCGATCTCTTTGAGGTCCTGATTGGCCATAGGGACAGTATATCATTCCTGACTAATTTAGTCAAGAATGACCTAGACGGGCCGCGCGAGACCTGTTATATACCAACGAATGCCCACCGTTCCCTGCCCCGGCTGCCAAAAGGACCTCACCCTCGATCAGGAGGTCTGCCAGCACTGCCGACGCCCCCGGGATGAATTCGAGATCGAGGAAGGCCGCGAGCGCGTGCGCCAGGCGGCGCTGCGCCGTCAGGAACGCCCCCGCCGTATGCTTCGGGTCGCCGTGTTGATCCTCACGCTCGGCGGCGCCGCCTTCGCGGGCTGGACCCAGCGGGCGCAATTGGTGTCGCGCGTCCAAAAGGCGAAAATGGATTTCGCCGCGGAGGTCGAACGGACCCGTAATTTGAACGGCCGCGATCCCGGCGCGGTCGTCGGCCCGGCCGAGGGGCTCGCCTCCTCGAAACCCGCGGTCACGGCGTCATCGGCCGTCGCCCTGGGGACCGCCCCCGCGTCCGCCGCCGCGACGACGCCGGCTCCTCCCGCGCCCGTGCCCGACGTCGTCGCCGCGACGCCCCCCTCTCCGCCATCGAGCACGAGCGAACGGCGCCTGTACGGGATCGTCTATGATCTCGTCACCAAGAAGCCGATCAAATCCGCCGTGGTCCATTTCGAGAACAACTCGGGGATGCATTGGCAAACGACGACCGACGCGCTGGGGCAGTACCAGCTCGACATCTACCGGCACTTCTCTCCCTCCGTGCTCACGACGCGCGTGAGCGCGCCCGGGTACCGCAACGGCCACATCGAGGACCAATTCACGGGGTTCTATGAACAGTCCGAAAAAACCCGCCTGCGCCTAGCGGCGGAAATCACCGACGACGAGCTGGAACCGGTGCCGTTTGATTTCGTCGAGTCAGCGGACGTATTGGAACGCAATCTCGTGCTGGTTCCGGAGAAGAAGCGCAAGTAAGCCATGGAGACGCCTCCCTGTCGTTGGTGCGGCATGCGGTTCCCTCCCGAGGAGGCCGCGTGCCCTTATTGCCGGACTCCGAGACAGGATGCGGAGGCCGAGCCGCTGTCGCCGCTCGAGAGCCCGGTCGACGCGGCACCGATCATGCCGGCCCCGAGCCTGGGGCCTTATCTCATGAAGGCCGGGGCGGCCTTCATCGGCTTCCTCGCTTTGGCCTGGTGCCTCCACCGACTTTTCCCGGCCACGCTGGAGTCGAGCTGGACCGACTTTCAAAATGAGGTCGAGCGCACAAGAGACCCTCACCCACGCGCCGCGACCGCGAGCACCGAGGTCACGACCTCCTCGTACGTGTACCTCTCAGGCTCTCCTCCGCCGACGGTGCTGTCGACGTCGTTCACGCCTCGAGCGGAGCCGCCCCCCGCCGCGCGCGCGCCCTTGGCCCCGCCTCTGCCTCCAGCAGACCGACCCGCTCCCGCGGGTTCGCCCGCGACCGACGCCGCTCCCATGACGGTCAAACCCATCGCCGAAGCGGCCCCCGCGCCGCCCCTTCCCGACCCTTCCTTCTTTCGCGTGTACGGCGTGGTTTACGACCTAGCGACCCTCCGGCCCATCGCCGGCGCGCATCTCGTGTTCAGGACCGAGCGTTTCACGGTCGCCGCCGGTGTGACGGACGAGGCGGGGCACTATCGGGTCGACCTCTCGAAAGGCAATAATAGCGGGGAAGTGACGGTTTCGATCCACGACGGGGTTCCGGGCTACCGAAACGGCCTGTTCGAGGACAAGGATCCGCCGCTGAGGGAGCGCCCGAAGGACGCGCGCCTCATGATCATGAGCGAGACGACCGACAGCGACCTCGAGCCGGTGCCCTTACGCTACAAGCAAAGCGACGAGGTCATCCCGCTCGACCTCGTCCTCATCCCCCTGGCGAAAAAATAGCATGCCTGAATTCGACTCCCTGCCGTGCCCCGGCTGCCACACCCCGCTCCCCCCTGAAGCGACGGGCTGTCAGGTGTGCATGCGCGCGCGCACCAAGCAGGAGATCGTTCGCGGCTACGCCAAGCTCCGCGACGACAAAGCGCGGCGTCGAAGGCGGCCGTTCCAGATTCTGGCGGTCCTCATCGCCCTCGGCGCGCTCGGCAAGATCTACCTGGTGTACGGGGATAAAATCCGCACGGTCACGGGCAAGGTCGCCCGTGCCGTCGGCCGCCGTATCGACGACATGCGTGACCCGAAGAATTATGCCGGTAAGCCCGAGGACGCGCCGCCGCCTAATTCCAATCCCGCGGATGCCAAGCCGGCGGCCGCTCCTGGCGCCCCGGTCCCGCCGGAGTCCGCCCTGCGAAACCAGCTTTTCCCTCCGGACTCCCCCGCCCCCTCGCCGCAACCCGCCGCGGTTCCAACGCCGCCGCCTGCGAGCGGCTCCGGCCCGCAGCCGCTCGACAAGAACGCCTGGCGAGTCTCCGGAATCGTGTACGACCTCGCGACCCTCGATCCCATATCGGGGGCCGAAATCACTTTTCTTTACAAAGATCGCTCGCCTGTGACCGTCAAAACGGACGAGACCGGCGCTTATGAAGCGGATCTTCCAAAGGGCGAAGGCTGGAACGTGAACGTGAAGGCGCCGGGCCACCGACGCGGCGGCCTGCTCGATATCGACCCGCCCTACAACGTGCGCGACGCCGACGAGCGCCGGGCCACCCTCGAGCACATCACCGATGGAGACCTCGCGCCTTCCCAGGTCGGCTGGAAGACGTCGAAATCGAGAGTCAAGCTCGACCTGATCGCGGTCCCGCAACGCTGGAGCGACCCGCCTCAACGCTGACGCCCCCGCGCGGGATTTGGTAGTTTCTCCCGATGTCCAAGCTCCTGTTGCTGGCGCTATTCGCCTGCGCCCCTCTCTCCGCGATCGCCCAGACGACGGTCGACGCCCCCGCGTCGACGGCTACGTTCCGCGGCGTCCACTTCACCGGCTGGGCCGCAGGCTCGACTAAATCGCGCCGGCGCTTCCTCGCCGATATGAAGGGCGCCGGCTTCAACGCCGTCGTCATCGCCTTGAAGGATTACGACGGACATGAATTCGTGCGCGACGTTCCCCTCGCGATGAAGACGGGTGCGTTCACGAACGCGATCCCGGACCTGCCGCTGGCCGTCAAGGATTTCAAGGATGCCGGGATTTACACGGTCGCGCGCATCGCGATCTTTAAAGACGACCACCTGGCCCGAGCCCGCCCCGACCTCGCGGTGCATTTCCCCGACGGGCGCATCTGGACCAATGACAAAGGCACCGCCTGGACCGACCCTTATCAGAAGGAGGTGTGGAACTACGTGATCGAC
>CALRXP010000004.1:0-31341 GCA_943372155.1 Candidatus Endomicrobiellum trichonymphae
GCGGGCCCGCTTAGCATTTGTGGATTCAAGGAGCCTCAAGGGCAACGGATATTTCCATTATCTCGGCAGGGATCGCTGTGCGCAGGGGGGGAAATGTAGCGTGGCGGGGAAACGTAATGCGGCATGTATTCCTCGACACGATCCCGAAGCCATTGCCGGGTGATCCCGGCTTCCTGGCGGCTGCGAATCATCTCAATCAGACGCCTGAACAAAGGCTTCTCGCAATCGCTGAGCCCGGCCGATAACTCGGCAGCTCTGGAATTATCGGCCTCATGCTCGAATGAGTAGGGCATATCCGGTTGCGCTATTTTCGGATCTATCGGGGCTTCCCCGCTCGAGCGGCAGGCGGCCACGGCCAAATCTCTCAGTTCAGGAAGCGAGAACCACAGGTTATTCGATCTCGCACCGACCGCGGGTGCGGGCGGTGGATTTGATTCCAGTGGTTTGGCTGAAGTGACCGGAGCGCTGGGCGTGGTGGCCGCCCTTAGGTCGCCAGCATCGAGCCGGCCGCCGCCGCCTAGGGTAGCTCCCATATTGAGATAGGCGGTTCCGCAGGTGGCAACTCCACTGGGTGTTGAACAGAAGCCATTGAGTCTCTCGCAGTAGAAATTAGGATCGTTGGGCTTGGCGAGATTGTCCAATTCTTCCTGGCTGACGCTACCAGGATTCGCACAGGAGCGTGCGACAATGTCGATTAGGGCCTCCCGAAGGCGATTGTCGCGATCATGCTCCGCCTCTATCTTTGCTCGCTTCGATTTTTCGGCAGCATCACGTTCGCCTGATGCCAACGTTTCATCAAACACGTTTCCCTGCCGTGCGATGACGTCGTATTCGGGCTGCGTATGAGCTTCGAGTACAAAGGGTTCCTCAGGCCGACCTATACGGCGAATACGACCCGAGATCGATTTCTCTTCCAGGATCTTGGCGTCGAGCTTTAATATGTCGCGACGCAGGGATGCTTTTGCTGCTTCAGTAATTTCGGGAGCGAGTCCGAAGCTGCCCACTTCGCGGATGAGCTTTTCGCGGACATCACGTTCGGCCTCGCTCTTGCTGAATCGGTCGCCAACGCCCTTTGTCGTCAGTTGCTCGAAATGTATCTGTTCATGACGGAGCAGTATCGCAAGCTCATCGGCGGTCGAGAACCGCCCATAGATTGTGGTGATACCATCAGCATACGTCACCCCTCCACCCAGCGTTGCGTTGCCTGGAGCGATGACGACTGCTTCTCCGTTGTTTCCCAATGAAGTCCGCGGAACGTTTTCCATGTATAGGACGAGCCATGAAATATGACGATCAGAAAAATTCGGATAGACCGTCTTCCCGGAGGGCATCTTGGGCTTCAGATTCGCTTCGATGGGAACGAGGCCATAGGCAACCATCGTCTGCCGGATGACAATGTTATATTCCAGGTCTCTCTGTTTGGCAAGGGCCTTGCGCGCCAATTCTAACTGGTGGATTTTCTCCGAACCGTTGCGGCCGTCGCTGATCTGCCTATCAACTTCTTGAATTTGCGTTTGAATGGCATTGACGGAGGTGAGGCCGCTCTGGATCACTGTCTTCATTTCCGGTGTTGGTGGTGTGATTGCTTGAGCGGGCGCCGTGCACAATCCAATGACGACGGCGGCAGTGAAGAGCAGATTCATGGGGCCACTACGATCTTGATGTAGGGGGTGACGAGCTTCACATCCTCCGGGCGCGCGACGACGCCGGCCTTTGCGACAACTTCGGAAAGCGCGTGATCGTAGACGGCCCGAATTTTATAGTTGCCGGGCATGAAGCTTGCGTGACCGGAGAATTCCTTGAAACCGGCGATGACGTTTCGGGGGTAGAGAGGTTCCGGATCAGCCCACATCGGGGTTTCGGCGTAATCGCCGGGATTGAGCCATTTCTCAGGAACTTTTTTTTGCTTTGGTTGAGATGCCGCTTTGCGCTCGATCGGATTCGGAAAAGGAGCGGCACCCGGTGCACCGAGTTCGGCGCCTGACAGCCCCAGCAGCGGCTTCGGTGCATTTCCTGCGGTATCGGTAATTTCTATTCGCAGCGGATTGCGGAATTCCAAATCGTCGACCGCCGTCTGAATTAACGTTTCATCAGTCAGGCGAATTTTCGCGTTGCTGATGTTCCGGACCCGGATTAAATACCAGAGCTTTTCGTTTTTCGCGGAAAATTTCTTGCTGTGTACGAGCAAAGTCAACTCGATCGCCCCTTTTCGCGCGACCGCCTTGCCTTGCGAAGACGAAGCCACCTTCAGGCTGGCCGTTGCATTCGTCGTCTCGGCAATCGGGTGTGTTCCTTCTGCCGCGTGTGTGGACGCGCAGACAAGTGCAATCAATAAGGGCCAAAGGTGATTCATCATTCGTTTCATGAAACAAAAAAGAGGAAGCGTTGACGCGCTTCCTCTGGACTCATCCGGTTAAGGCCGGATCGTGGATACCCCGGGGCCAATTCCCCAGGCTACAGAGCTACTCAGTAAGGATAACGGAAGTCGGCGGCGGCAACGAGGGTCTTTCGCCCTGGACGAGGGGGGACCCTATCGGCCCAATCCGAATCGGCTCCGGAAAGAAAAGAGGGCCCGCGACGAGCGGGCCCGCGTCTCATTTTACGGCCGGTGAAAACTAGCTGTTGCCGGCGAGGGCGGTGCCGCTCGGGGGGAGCGCTCCAGCTTCTCCCGCGAACAGAGTCATTTCCTGCTTGAACTTCTCGGCTGCCTTCTCGTTCGGGATGAGGCGGGTGGCGCCGTTTTCCTGTATGGCCGCGGCCCGGAGCTTGCCCGACTTGTCCGTAAGATAGGTTTCCATGAGAGCCCCATGCCTCACGACGATAAGGATGTCCTTGGTCCCGCCGTCAGGTCGGAGGCCGAAAAAATGCTCGCCATCGGTGGAGTCGCTCACGCAGTACTTCAGGGGCATGTTCTGCGTCCCATCGCACAGATTAAGGATCTTGCAGACGGGAGCGTTCAGCGCGCCGATTTTGTCGACGCTCTGCGTGAAAACGATCAGGCGCGCCATAAGTTCGGGGGTCATCGTCGGGTCGGTCTTCGGGGCGGGATTATTGACCAGAATGACCTTGGGGGCGGGCTCGGAGACGGAGGGGGTGGCTGAGGCGGCCATCCAATTGGTGGCTTCAAGGCCGTTGACGGCGCTCTGAAAGGCTTGTCGGGCGGCGGTCGGGTCGATCGTGGCAGCGAAGGTCGCGTCGCTGCGGACAGGGGAAACGCTCGAGGCGAGCATGGCAGAGAGGTAAGCGGAGGTCAGTATCGTGCTGAGGCGTCTCGTCTTCATTCCGTGAATCTCCTTGCCGGTCGGCGTCCGGACCATTTGATTGTAATCGCTTAAAATCAAGCCTTCCTGGGGCATAGGTACCCATCGGGACCCGGAATTCGGCCTAGGCCCCATTGCGCCATCAGGCCTAGACTATTAAAGGACAGTTAAACCCGCCTTGACAGCTTTGGGGGGTGGGGCTACACTCCGGGTACCCCCTTATGCGCTATCCTCCCGCCCTCCTTTTCGTACTGTTCGTGTCCCCCGCGAGATCGCTTTACGCGGTTCAAAAGCCAAGTGATGCACAGGTGCAGGTGCTAGCGCCGACGGCTCCCGACGTCCGAAATAACGGGCCGATACGGAAAGCCCCAGAGACCGGCGACGGCGGCACGGTCAAGGCCGACGACCAGCCCCCTTGCGGGGAAAATCCGTGCGACAGCACGGAAGCCGAGATGCCCCTCATTCGCAAGGCGAACGTTCTGACGGGAAGCTTGGTGCAGACGGGGGTTGAGGCGGCCTCACAGAGGACTCTGCCGACCGCGGCTGCGCCGCTGGGCGTATCGAATGCGAGCGCGATAATGTGGGCGGAAGCCCAGAAAACGAAAACCGGCGTCGCTCCCGCCGCCTTGCAGCAGACCGATCTCCCGCCCGCCGCGACGCCCGAGGCCGCGCAGGCCCGCGTCGAGCTGACCCGCTTAAACGACGCCGGCGACCCCAAGGCCGCCCGTGAGTTCGCCCTCGCGGCGCTGGCCAATAACCCGAAGGACCCCGCTCTGCTGTCCTACGTGAAGCTGACCGAGCCGTCGAAGACTGGCGCCGTGGATTCCAAGACAGTGAAGAAGCGTATCGACGAGCTCGCCGCCGGCATGCGCCAGCAGGAGGACGCGGGCGCGGGTGGGCCGATGCTTGCCTCGCCGATCTCCTTCGGCGCCCTCTCAGGAGGCGTCGCCGGTGGAGCCTCGCGCGGCCCCGCCGCTTTGCCCGCCGGATTCACGATTCCCGATATCCACGGCGCCGCCGCTTTGCGCGACGCCACCGGCAAGCTCGCGATCAAGGACTACGCCGGCGCCGAGACCAGCCTGACTCGTCGTATTCAGGAAGCCCCGACCGACGGCGGCGCCTACCGCATGCGCTCAGTGGCGCGGCGCTACCAGAAGAAATACGCGGATTCGGCGGATGACGCCAAGCGCGCGTTTGAGATCAACCCGCGCGACAGCCGGTCTTTGCATCTGCTCTCGCGCGACCTGACCGATTTGGGCCATGCCCAGGAAGGCTTGGCCGAGGCGGACCGAGCGCTCGCCATCGATAAGAACGACGCGAACGGCTATATCGCCCGGGCCGCCGCCAACGGGGCCTTGGGACGCACCGAGGAGCAGTTGGCCGACCTGGCGCGCGCCGCCGCGCTCGACTCCCAGTTTGATGCGGTGTATCACGACGCCTTGGACTTGCGCAACGGAGGCCGTCCCAAGAGCGCCCGCTCCTGGCCCGTGTGGCTCGGCGCCGTCGGCACTGCTTTGCTGTTCTTTTCGTTCGCGCTGTTTCGCAAGCGCGGCGATTCGTCGGTGCGCATGGCCTTGCGTAAGGATGATCACGAGGCGTTCGCCGCCGCCGCGCCGCGGTTGGACTCCGTGCCCAAGGGCTTTCGCGTCGTGAAGACGTTGGGCCAGGGCGGCATGGGCGTCGTGTATGAAGCGGTCGACCTCGGCTTGCAGAGAACCGTGGCGCTTAAGAAGCTGCGCGCCGAGATCGCCGACAACCCGCGCGAGCGGACCCGGTTTTTGAAGGAGGCCCGCACGGTCGCCGGGCTCAAGCATCCCAACATCGTCGAGATCCACGCCATACACGAGGATGCCGAAGGATTGTTCCTGGTGTTCGAGCGCGTGCCCGGCGAGAGCCTGCACGAGCGCTTGGGCCGCGGGCCGGTCAACCACGCCGAGGCCGCCGCCTATCTCAAGCAGATCGCGTCCGCCTTGGATTACGCCCACGGTCAGGGCGTCGTGCATCAGGACTTGAAGCCCGCCAACGTGATGATTCACGCGGGCCTGGCCAAGGTCATGGACTTCGGCATCGCGCGGCGGGTGCAGGAGACCCTGTCGACCATGTCGAAGATCGAGGTCAGCGGTACGCCCGCGTACATGTCGCCCGAGCAGGAGCAGGGCGTGGTGACGCCGTCGGCCGACGTGTTCGCGCTCGGCGCGTGCGCCTACGAGAGCCTGACCGGCGCCATGCCCTTCCCCACGGGAGGCATGATGCTCAAGGCGCAGAAGATGTACCGCAAGCCCTCCGAGGTGTCGCCGAGCCTCAAGCCCGAGGTGGATGCGGTCATCGCCCGCGCTCTCGAGCCCCGTCCCGAGGACCGCTGGCCCACCGCGTCGTCCTTCGTGGACGCCCTGTCCCGAGCCCTCAGCTAGGGTCCTAGGCGTCGTTGGGCCCTTCGCTCCTTCCCTAGATAGGGGTTTGCCCGCATACTGAGAGCGTGAGACGATTCTCGCTGTTGGCGCTGTGCCTGTGGGCCCCTGCCGCGTTGGCGCAGGTCCGTACGGCGCCCGTGCAGCTCAGTCTCGATTTTCACGCGCCGACCCCGTCGTTCACCGCGCCTCTTTCGATCTCGCCGCTGGCGCCCCTCGCCCCGGTCTCACTGACGCCGTCCTTGGGCGTCGCGCCGTCGTTCGCGCCGATACCCGCTCCCGTCATCGCCGCGTTTCACTCCGGTGATCCCGCTGCCTTCGTCAAAGCCGCCCGCAAGGCGGAGTATGAGCCGCCGGAAGGCGACGAGCACCAGAACGCTTTGTATCAGCTCGGGCTTCAGCGCGAGGCCGCCGACAAGGCCCTGCTCGCGCTCGACCATCCCGAGCCCGCGCCCGCCCGCACGACGAAGATCGATTACGATGAGTTCGGCCGGCAATTGTCGCGATCACCCGGTCTGAGCACGAATGTTTTTCAGCATACGGACGCAAAGCGCCGCATTTTAAAGGCGTCGGGCTATACGCGCCTGTACGGCGCGGGCGGAGTTCCCGTGCCGATTGATCGTGCCGCCGACGTGCGGGTGGGGAAGACCTTCGCCAATGTCCTGCGCGCCTTCGAGCGTCGCTGAACGGCGAATGATGTAAAATGGCGTCATGGCCTTCCCGACGACGCGCCCTCGACGCCTTCGTTCCAGCCCCGCCCTCCGCGCTTTGATCCGCGAGACGGAGCTCAGCCCCAAGGACTTCATCCTGCCGTTGTTCATTCGTCCCGGCAAAGGGGAGAAGCGCCCCATCTCGTCCATGCCCGGACACTTCCAGTATTCGGTGGACACTGCGGTGAAGGCCGCCGGCGCCGCGGTCAACGCGGGCATCCCCGGCCTGATCCTGTTCGGCATTCCCGACAAGAAGGATGCCAAGGCGTCGGGCGCGTACTCCGACAACGGCATCGTGCAGAAGGCGGCGAAGGCGATCAAGGACAAGTACCCGAATCTGCTGCTCATCGCCGACCTGTGCTTCTGCGAGTACACCGATCACGGCCACTGCGGCATCGTCAAAGGCGGCAAGGTGCTCAACGACCCGACGCTCGTTCTCGCCGCGAAGACGGCCGCGTCCCAGGCGAAGGCGGGCTTCGACGTGATCGCGCCCTCGGGCATGATGGACGGGCAGGTGGCGGCCATCCGCAAGTCGCTCGATCAGAACGGATTTACGGACACCCCGATTTTGGCGTATGCGGCCAAGTACGCGAGCGCCTACTACGGACCGTTCCGTGAAGCCGCGGAAAGCCCGCCCAGCTTCGGCGACCGCTCCGGCTACCAGATGGATCCGGCTAATTTCAATGAGGCCATGCGCGAGGTCGCCCTCGACGTCGAGGAAGGCGCGGACATGGTGATGGTCAAGCCCGCGCTCCCGTATCTCGACGTGCTGAAGGCCGTCAAGACGCGCTTCGGCCTGCCCACCTCGGCGTATCAGGTGTCGGGCGAGTTCGCCATGATCAAGGCCGCGGCCGCCAAGGGCTGGGTGGACGAGAAGCGCATCGCGCTCGAGTCGCTCATGAGCATCAAGCGCGCCGGCGCCGATTTCATTTTGACGTACTACGCCTTGGAGGCCTCCAAATGGCTCGCGTGAAGAAGCAGAAGCCGGCCAATTTGAAGAAGCTGTTCGCGCGCGCGCAGAAATCGCTCGTCGGCGGCGTGAACTCTCCCGTGCGCGCCTTCAAGTCGGTGGGCGGCACGCCGTTGTTCGTGCGCTCCGGCACGGGCGCGTGGATTCGCGGCGCCGACGGCAAGTCCTACGTGGACTTCTGCCTGTCGTGGGGCCCGCTGATGTTCGGCCACGCGCGGCGCGAGATCGTCGCGGCGGCGCAGACGGCGATGGCGCACGGCTCCACCTTCGGCGCGGCGACCGAGGCCGAGGTGATTCTCGCGGAGAAGATCAAGGAAGCGCTCCCGTCGATCGAGCTCGTGCGTATGACGAGCTCCGGGACCGAGGCGGGCATGAGTGCCGCCCGCGCCGCCCGCGCGTTCACCGGCCGCGACCTCATCATCAAGTTTTCCGGCTGCTATCACGGTCACTTCGACAGCCTGCTTGTGGCCGCCGGCTCCGGCGCGACGACGCTCGGCATTCCCGATTCGGCCGGCGTGCCGAAGGCGATGGCGGCGACGACGATCGTCGTTCCGTTCAACGATTTGAAGGCGGTCGAGAACGCGTTCAAGAAGAACAAAGGCAAGATCGCGGCGATTTTCGTGGAACCCATCCCGGCCAACATGGGAGTCGTATTCCCGGCCGACGGCTTCCTGGAAGGCCTGCGGCGCATCACGAAGCGCGAGAAGGCGCTTCTGGTTTTTGACGAGGTGATCACCGGCTTCCGCGTGGCGTACGGCGGAGCGCAGACGTTGTACGGCATCAAGCCCGACCTCACGGTCTTGGGCAAGATCATCGGCGGCGGCCTGCCCTTGGCCGCCTACGGCGGCCGGCGCGACGTCATGTCCATGATCGCGCCCGTCGGCCCGGCCTATCAGGCGGGGACCTTGTCCGGCAACCCCGTCGCGGTCGCGGCGGGCACGGCGATGCTCGATCTGCTCAAGCACGAGAATCCCTATCCGCGCATGGAGGCGCTCGCCGAGTATTACTGCGAGGGCCTGCGTGGCGCGTCGATCGCGGCGGGTGTGCCGTTGCGCATTCAATCGGTCGGCTCGATGTTCACGCCGTTCTTCGTGGACGGCACGATCATCACCGACTACAAGACCGCGATGACGGCCGATAAGAAGGCGTACGGCCGGTTCTTCCAGGGCATGCTCAAGCGCGGCGTGTATCTGCCGCCGGCGCAGTGGGAAGCGGCGTTCGTTTCCTACGCTCACACCGACCGCGAGCTGGACTTCGCGTTGTCGGCGGCTCTGGCCTCGCTGAAAGCGCTCTAGCTAATCCCGGCGGCGACCGGTGGCGCGGAGCATGCTCAGGAACAGGTTGATGAAGTCGAGGTACAGCGTTAGCGCGCCGGAGATGGCTTCCTTGCCGTCCTCATCGGTGCCCTCGTTGCCGAGGACGTTCATCGCCTTGATCTTCTGGGTGTCGTAGGCGGTCAGGCCGACGAAGATGAGGATGCCGAGGTAGGACGTGGCCCATTCGACCGCCGGGCTCTGCACGAACCAGTTCACCACCGAGGCGAGGATGATGCCGAACAGGCCCATCATGCAGAAGTTGCCCATCGAGGTGAGATCGGTCTTGGTCAGGTAGCCGTAGGCGCTCATGCCGCCGAACATGCCGGCGGTGAGGAAGAACGTGCTCGCGATCGAGCCGCGGGTGTAGATGAGGAAGATCACCGACAGCGTGACGCCGCTGAGCGCGGAGTAGAAGAGGAACGCGAAGCGCGCGGTCCCGACCTCCATCGTCTTGACCCAGCCGGACAGGAAGATCACGAGGCCGAGCTCCGCGATCATGAGGCCGTAGAACAGGGGCTTGGTCTGGACCAAGGCCATGATCATCCGGGGGTCTGAAGCCATGTAGAGGGCGCAGGCGCCGGTGACGATGAGCCCGAGGCTCATCCAGCCGTAGACCTTCTGGATGAAGGAGCGCGACTCGATTTCGGCGGCCGACAGTATGCCCGGGGGGTTGTAGCTCATAGAGAGAGTGTAGGACGGGTGAGACGTTCCGTCAAGCCGCCTACATTTGCTCGGGCGCGGAAACGCCGAGCAAGGAGAGGCCTTCGCGGATGGCGTCGCGGGTGCCGGCGATGAGCAGGAGGCGGGCGCGGGCCTGCTCCGGATCTTCGGCGGTCACGACGGGGCACTTCTCGTAGAAGGGGTGGAAAAGCCCGGCCAATTCCATGAGGTAGTTGGCCAGGGGGTGCGGCGAGAGCAGGCGCTCGCAGTCCAGGAGCACGTCGGGGAACCAGGACAGCTTATTGAGGAGAGCTTTCTCCTCAGGTGACGTCAGCCAGCGCGCGTTGGGCATGGGCAGCACGTCGCCGGCGGCGAACACGCCGGTCTCGGCGGCCTTGCGGAAGATCGAGCAGATGCGCGCGTGAACGTACTGCACGTAGAACACGGGATTCTCGCTCGACTGCTTCTTGGCGAGCTCCAGGTCGAAGTTGAGGTGGCTGTCGGGCGTGCGCAGGGCGAAGAAGAACCGGCAGGCGTCCTTGCCCACCTCATCGAGAATTTCACGCAGCGGAATGAAGGTGCCGGCGCGCTTGGACATTTTCACCGCTTCCTGGCCGCGGAATAAGTGAATGAGCTGATGCACGATGGCGTGATAGCTCTCGGCCGGCTTGCCCAGCGCCGCGATGGCGGCGCGCATGCGCGGGACATAGCCGTGATGGTCGGCGCCGAAGATGTCGATGACGCGCTCGAAGCCGCGGTCGTACTTGTCCTTGTGATAGGCGATGTCGGGCAGGAAGTAGGTGGGCTTGCCGGTGTTCTTGACGAGAACGCGGTCCTTGTCGTCGGTGGAGCCCTCGGCGTTCATCGTGCCGAGCCAGACGGCGCCGTCTTTCTCGAAGACCATGCCGCGGCCCTTGAGGTATTCCAGGGTCTTGGGCACGGCGCCGGAGGCGAAGAGCTCGCTTTCCAGGTACCAGCGGTCGAAGTGCGCGTCGAAGATCTTCATGTCGTCCTTATGGGACGCCAGCAAGGTATCCATCGCGTAACGGCCCCACTGGGCGGTGTCCCACTTCTCGTGGCCGGCGGGTGCGGCGGCGGCGAGGTCGACGAGGTATTCGCCCTGGTAGCCCTTCTCGGGAACCTTGGCGTCCTCTCCCTTCGACTGCTTGTAGCGGGCGAGGATGGACTCGCCGAGCAGGATGACGCGGTCGCCGCCGTCATTCACATAGTATTCAGCCGAGGCTTGTCGGCCAAGCCGTTTCATGATCCGGACTAAGCTGTCTCCGAGCGTCGCGCCTCGGCCTGAGGCCATGTGCAGCGGGCCAGTGGGGTTCGCGGACACGAACTCGATGAGGACCTTGGTTTTTGGCCCGCCCTCGTCTTGTCCATACGTCGAGGGAGACAACGTGATGGCCTTGAGATTAGCGCACAGCGCCGTCTGCTTCACGACGATGTTCACGAAACCGGGAGGTGCTGCCTGGGCGCTCTCGACCTCGGGGACCTTGGCGAGGTGTTCGGCCAAAGACTTGGCGAGCTCGATCGGGTTTTTCTTGGCGGCCTTCGCCGCGGCCAGGGGCCAGGGCAAAGACAGGTCGGCCTTTACGTGCGCGGGCGGCGCGTTGACGGCGAGGACCTCGGGCAAGGTCACGCCCGCGGTCTCGGCCCATTTGCGCGCCTCGTAGGCGAGCTTCTTGCGCAGCGCCGCGATGATCATGCGGGGGCTCCTGGGTTCGTCGCTCCTGTGCCCGCGAGGCGCCGCAGGTTGTCCGCATCGTGCGCGGCGCCGGCGGCTTCCTCGGGATCGAGCAGGCCCTGCTTCAGCAGGAAGGCGAGATACTGGTCCATCGAGATCATGCCGAACTTCGCGCCGGCCTCAACCGCGCCGTAGATTTGGTGGGTCTTCGCCTCGCGGATGAGGTTGGCGATGCCGGTGGTCACCTTCATGAACTCTCGGGCGCAAACCTGGCCGCCGCCGCCCTTGCGGGGCAGGAGCTGCTGGCAGACGACGGCCTGAAGCACGGTGGAGAGCTGAACGCGGACCTGCTGCTGCTGGTGCGCCGGGAACACGTCGATGATGCGGTCGACGGTCGTCGCGGCGTCGTGCGTGTGCAAGGTGGCGAAGCAGAGATGGCCGGTCTCGGCGGCGGAGATCGCGAGCTGGATGGTCTCCAGGTCGCGCAGCTCGCCGATGAGGATGACGTCGGGGTCCTGGCGCATGGAATGGCGCAGGGCCTCGGAGAAGGACTTCGTCGTCGAGCCGACCTCGCGCTGGAGGATGATGGACTGTTTGTCCTCGTAGACGAACTCGATTGGGTCCTCGATCGTCAGGACCTTGCGGGGATACTTGAGGTTGATTTGCTCGATAAGGCAGGCGAGCGTCGTGGACTTACCCGAGCCCGTCGGCCCGGTGACGAGCACGAGGCCGCGGGGCAGATCGACGAGGTTGGCGATCGAAGGCATGAGGCCGATCTCGGCCGGAGTCGGAATCTTGGCGGAGATGACGCGAAAGACGGCGGCGATGCCGTTCTTCTGGCGGAACACGTTGAGACGAAAGCGCGAGACGCCCGGGAGGGACACGGAGCCGTCGAGCTCCCACGACTCCTCGAACTTCGCTCTCTGCGCCTCGGTGAGCACCGAGTAGATCATGTTCTGGCATTCCTCGGCGGACAGCTCGGGCATGGAAGGCAGCGGCTCGATGACTCCGAGGCGGCGGACCATGGGCGGCTTGCCCGCGACGATGTGCAGGTCGCTGGCACCCAGGCGCGCGGTCTGCGTGAGGACTTCGGTCAGTTCCGCCATGCCAGCTCCTTGGCGCCGTCATGCAGCCGCTCGAGCGCGTACAGCTCGCGCGCCTCCTCGGTCATGAGGTGGACGATGAGCCCGCCGAAATCGAGGACGCGCCACAGGTCGCTCTGCGGGCGGTTGCGGTGGTGGACGCGCAGGCCGGACTTCTCCATTTCTTCCGCGAGCTTGTCCTCCAAGGCCTCGAGGTGCGGACGGGAGAGCGCGGTCGCGATGATCATGTAGTCGGACAGCGGGCTGGTCTTGCGGACGTCGAGCACGAGAAGGTCTCCGGCTTTGTTCTCGTGCATGGCGCGGGCGGCGGTGACGGCGATCGTCTTAAAAGCTTTGGGCATTGTTCCTCGTTTGGAGCCGTCGGCGGAGCGCCTCGTCGGCGCGGAAATCGAGATTCTCGAGCGCCGAGGTGAGCAGGCGCGAGACGGCGGAGAGGGTGCGGGCGGTTTCGATGCGGCGGCCCTCGTCGAGGGCGGCGCCGGCGCGGAAACGCAAAGTCGCGAGAAGCTTGGTCGGCGAGCGGAGTACGAGGGCTAAGGTGCGCTCGTCGGCCCAGGCTTGCTCGGGCGCGGTCTTCGCGGGCAGGGCGGCGGCCTCGGGTCCGAACGGCTCCTTGCCGGCCGACCCGGCGGGATCCATCTCCTCGTTGTAGGGGTTGTAGGCGAAGGCGCAGGCCGACCAGTCGCCTTCGAAGTGCGGCAGAACGCGGCCGAGCGCGCGCTCGAGCAGGGAGACCGGGCTGGTGGCGGGCTCGACGAGGAGCATGGACAGGTCGTAGAGCAGCGCGAGCTCGGCCGAGGTGCGGCGCAGGCGGCGGGACTGGACCTGCACGAGCTCGGAGAAAAACTGCATGGCCAAGGTCGGGTCGGCGGCGAGCCATTTCTTGAGATCGTCGCGCTTTAGACACATCAACTCCGCTTGGCCCGAGGCGTAGGCGCCGGCGGAACGCGCGACGGCGTCGAGCAGGGCCATCTCACCTAGACAGTCGCCGGGACCGACGGAAGCGAGATCCTTCTGTCCGCCGCCGGACAGGCGCTTGGTCACCCGCACGCGGCCGGAGACGACGAAGTACAGCCCGTCGCCGATCGTGCCTTCCGCGAAGACCTCGGCGCCGTCGTCGAACGACACCGGCTCGAGATAAGAGGACAGCGCGCGCAGGCGCTCTTCGGGATACTGATCGAAGAGCTCGAGTGAACGGAGAAGCGCGACGCGGTCGGGAGCGGCCATTCTTACATCAGCGACGCGCCGCTGCGGCCGGTGATGCCGGCGAGCTGCTTGAACGTCTCCTGGTTGTTGGCGCGCTGCAGGCCTTCCTCGGGGGAGATCATGCCCGTGCGCACGAGCTCGGCGAGGGACTTATCCATCGGGATCATGCCGTGCTTGGCGCCGGTGTCGAGCGCGCCGTAGATCATGTGCGTCTTGCCTTCGCGGATCATGTTCGAGATGGCAGGGGTCATGATCATGATCTCACGCGCGGCCACGCGGCCTTCGCCGTCCTTGCGGGCGACGAGCTGCTGGCAGACGACGCCCGCAAGCACGACGGCGAGCTGGACGCGGATCTGCGCCTGCTGGTGCGGCGGGAACACGTCGATGATGCGGTCGATCGTCGAGGGCGCGTCCTGCGTGTGCAGGGTGCCGAAGCACAAGTGGCCCGTCTCGGCGGCCGTGATCGCGAGCTGCATGGTCTCGAGGTCGCGCAGCTCGCCGATGAGGATGACGTCGGGGTCCTGACGGAGCGCCGATTTGAGCGCCGCGCCGAAGGACTTCGTGTTCTGGCCAATCTCGCGCTGGCGGAACACGGATTTTTTGGATTCGTAGACGAACTCGATCGGGTCCTCGACGGTAAGGATGTTGTCGGCGTACTTGCCGTTGATCATCTCCATGATGACGGCGAGCGTCGTGGACTTGCCCGAGCCCGTCGGGCCGGTGACGAGCACGAGGCCGCGCGGCAGGTCGGCGAGGTCGGTGATGGACTTCGGCAGCCGCAGCTGCTCGGCGGTCGGGATCTTCGAGCTGATGACGCGCATGACGGCCTCGACGCCGTTCTTCTGCAGGAATACGTTGACGCGGAAGCGCGAGAGGCCTGTGACCGCGAACGAGCAGTCGAGCTCCCAGGTCTCCTCGAACTTGGCGCGCTGCTCCTCGTACAGGATCGAGTAGATGAGGCGCTTGGACTCCTCGGCGTTGATCTTGGGGAAGCCGGGGATCTCGGCCATCTCGCCGTCGACGCGCATCAACGGGGGTTTGCCGATGACGATGTGGATGTCGCTTGATCCGGCCTGCACCGCGGTCTTCAAGACTTCGACGAGTTCCATGGTCTCTCCTAGTAGCGACAGTCCTGGCCCAGCTCGACGCTGACGTCGACCCCGCGCAGGGGATCGATGCGCGTCGCCGCGATCGCCGACGGGCAACCCAGCGCCGCGCGCACGCGGGCGGCCCGGTCGAAATCCCCGGTCCGGTCGAAAATATAGGTCCGTTCCAGCGGACGCGCCTGACCCAGCGTCACAACGTCAACGCCCTTTGATCTTAGGATTTTCGCCGCCTGAGTCGCTAGGCCCTGCACGTCGGTGCCGTTGAGCGCTTCAGCGACGATGGCACGCTCCTCGGCCCGGGGTCCGGCCGGGGGCGCGAAGACGCGGCCTAAGTAGGCGGGCGCCAGCGGGTCGTCCGGGAGGAGGGCGGGCTGCAGGCTCTCGAGCGGGGTGCGGCGCAGCTCGAGGGTCAGCAGGAGGGAGTCGGCGGCGGCCATGTCGCCGGCGAGCAGCCCGGAGACCGCCCGGCGGCAGAGGCGCCACAGAGCGCGGGGCGAGCGACCGCGGGCCTTGAGTTCGCGGGCGGCGACGGCGGCGGGCTCCTCGTCGTCCTCGCCGGCCTCGAGGTCGAGCGCCAGGCGGCCGGCGCCCTCCCAGGCGATGGGCTCGAGCGAGAGGGAGGATATCTTCGCCTGGGCGAGGTCCTCGACGGCTCGCGCGGCGGCCGCGGGGTCGTCGGTGGCGCGCAGGGCGTCGGTGTAGGCGCGGGCGGCCGTGAGCTTGCCCTCGAGCTTCGTCGTTTCCGGGATGCGGATGAGGACGAGAGCGCGGCGCAGCGGATCATAGACCCCGAGGTGCACGGCGGGCGCGGCGGCGCGGCCGGGCTCGCGGACGGAGAGCCAGAAGGGCCAGGGCTTGGAGGTCCGTAGCCGCGCCGAGAAAGGGGAATGGAACTCCACCGCGGCGACGGCGCCGACGAGGAGCAAAAGAAAAACGGCGAGGGAGCGCTGGATGTTTAGGGCCGCGCGAGGGAGTTCCATAGATGAAGGGTCAGGGGGTGGATCCAAGCGTCACGCTCGCGCGTGTAACGGAGTTTTTCGGAAACGCACTTCTTTAATGCGGCGTCGAGGTTGTTGAAAGCGAGGGCGCGGGTGGAAGCGGCGTTTTTGTGAGCCCGATCGAGGGAGGAGGCGTCGGCGACGTATAAAATTTTATCCAAAAGGCTCATCTTTCTATTGCCGAGGGTATGATGGCGGACGGCGTTTATGGTCTCGGCGTCGAAGATGCCGAACTCACGCCGAGCTATGTCAGCGGAGACGTAGGCATGTAAAAGCATGGGGTCGTGGTTAATAATGGCCGCTCGTTCAGGAATGACCAACCGCCGTTCGCGCGCGTAGCGCGCAAGCTCCGCGGGGTTATACCGCCGTCCCGCGTCGTGTAAAAGTCCGGCGAGGAGGGCCTTGCTCGGGTCGGCGCCCCAGCGCCGAGCCAAGGATTCGGCCAACGCGGCGACGTTTAATGTGTGCTCGTACCGATTGGGGGAGAGGGTCGTGCGGAGTCGAGCGACCAATCTTTTGCCGTAAAGGCCGTGCGTATTTATGAACGACAAAACGGAAGGAGATAGTTCCTTGGCGCAATCCTGGTCGAGCGCCAATTTTGAACGAAGTTCCGTCGAGGAAATGGAGGGGAACCTTCCGGGCACCGTGCGGAAATGCGCGGGAGCACGGCGTTCTTCGCCGGGACGTGCGCCATACCACCACGTCGCGAGGGATTTTAAGCGGGAAGGATTTTTCCAACGATTGAAATTAACGGCGGAGTCTTGGCCGCAGAGGAAGTGGAGATCCCCTTTGAGCGCGCCGAGCGTCTCGACGGTAAAGACCTGACGGCGCGCGCGCGCTTCGCGCGCGTCGAGACGGCAACGGCTCCGAATTTTTAACGGCAACGAATTGAGAATACCCAGACGGACCATTTTTAAACGATCCTTGGAGCTTGCCTGCGGCGTGCCTTTTAACGGAGCCTGATAGGCGGGAATGATTAAAATCTTGTCGGGCCGAATTTTTATCGCGGCGGCACGGAGGAGCGCTGAGTGGCCGCGATGGGGCGGATCAAACGTACCTCCGAAGATTAATACTTTCATCTCAACACCATTCTACCGCCCTCGGAGCACCTTGACAATGAGAGTCGGTAAACGGGATGATGACTTATGGCTGATGTTCGACCCTTCCGCGGCGTTCGTTACTCCTCCTCCACGTTAAACTCCTCGCTCTGCCCGCCCTACGACGTGATCGGACCGGAGCTTGCCGCCGCGTTGCGGCGGCGAACGGATAACGCGGTGTTTTTGGAGTTGCCCCAGGGTGAGCCTCCGGCGAAGTATGCCCGGGCGGCGGCTCTTTGGCGGAAGTGGACTGTGAACGGAACGCTTGCGCGTGACCCCAAGCCCGCGTTTTACGCGATCGAAGAGCGCTATCGCCTGAACGGAAAATCTTATACACGACGTGGAATCCTCTCCGCCCTCGGCGCGACCCCGAAGGCCGCCAAATCCATTATTCCGCATGAGCGTACCTTGGCGAAGCCCAAGGTCGATCGACTCAAGATGCTCGACGCCGTCGGTGTTAATATCTCCCCGATCTTCGGCGTCTTCGCCGATCCGTCCGGCGCGGCCCGTCGCGCGATCGCGGCCGGCATGAAAGGCCGCCCAGACGCCACCGGCAAGTCCCACGCGGACGTCGCTTACAAGCTTTGGGTCGTCGACGAGCCGAAAAAGGTCGCCGCGATCCGCAAAGCCTTGGCTCCGCGCGCGATTCTCATCGCCGACGGTCATCACCGCTATTCCGTGAGCCGCGATCATCACGCTAGGACGAAAGGCCCCGGCACCGACGCCGTGCTGACCTATCTCGTACCCGACGAGGACAAAGGCCTCGTCGTTCTGCCCACGCACCGCATCGCCAAGCGCAGCCTGCTGGCGCGGGCGCACGGCCTCGCTTCCCTTAAGAAGGCTCCGAGCCTCGCGGCGCTCGAAAAGCTCGTCGAGAAGTCGCGCAATCCCTATGCCTTCGGCCTCATCGAAAAGGGCTTCTGGTTCGGCGAGCCCAAGCCCAACGGCTGCAAGAGCGGCTTGGCGGTCGAGTGGCTGGGCTCTCAGCTTCTCGCGGGCGTGGCGCCCGACGAGATGAGCTACACGCCCGACGCGAAGCTCGCGGCGAAGAAGGCGAAGGCCCTGGGCGGCGCGGCGGCGCTCGTCAAAACGTTCAGCGTGGCCCAGGTCCGCAAGGCGGCGCAGGCGGTCGGCCTCCTGCCGCAGAAATCCACCTACTTCTTCCCGAAGATCGCGACCGGCCTCGCGTTCCGGCCGCTGGACGCCGAGTGAAATTCTCCGTCATCGTCGCGGCCTATAACGAAGGCCCGCAGATCGGCTCCTCGCTCAAGCGCCTGCGGCAGATCTCCCAGACCAGCCCGATGGAGGTCATCGTCGTGGACGGTGGCTCCGACGACGGCACGGTGGAAGCCGCGCGGGAGTGGGCCGACGAGGTTATCGCGCTCGGCAAGCCCAACCGCGGAGCTCAGTGGCACACGGGCGCGGAGAAGGCGACCGGCGACCTTCTCTTCTTCCTGCGCGCCGACGCCCAGCCGCCGGGTAACTGGCAGCAGGCCCTCGAACACTTCTGGCTCGCGACCCCGACGGGCGGCTTGGCCGCGACCGCGTTCTCGGTGTCCTACGGAGCGGGCGCGGGCCTGTCCCTGCTTTCGATGTGGTCCAACGCGCGGGTGCGCTCGGGCCTCGCCTCCTCCGACCACGGCCTGTGCACGACGCCCGAGATTTATAAGGCCGTCGGAGGCTTCCCGTCTTTCCCCGTGCTCGAGGATCTTGAGTTCTCCCGTCGTCTCGCCGCGCGCGGCCGCATCGCGCTGCTGCCCGAGCGGCTGCGTCCCGCGGCGCGCCACGTGCACTCGATCGGGCCGCTGGCCTACATCGCGCGCCGGCTGTGGCTTGAGACGCGCTACAAGTCGGGCTCCAAGCCCGACGAGCTGTTCGCCGCCGCGCCTAATTTGTAGCGCTACTCCGCGAGGAGGATCGGCACGGACGGGGGCGGGGCGTCGGCGGGGAGCTGATCGAAGAAGTCCGAGATCAGCTTTACTATCAGCTCGCAGTCCATCGTGGTGCACACGCCTACGCGCATGATCTTGTTGTGGGGCAGGCCCTGCGAGTACCAGACCGTGATGCGGCGCATATTGAGCGCGGCCTGGCGGTCGCCGAGGAGCTTGCGCTCGAGGGCGAAGTGCTTCAAGAGGGTTTCCTTGCGTTCGGCCACCGTCGGGACGTAGGCCTCCGCGTTTCCTTCGATCCCGCGGTCGAGATTCTTGTAAATCCACGGATTTCCGAGGCCGCCGCGGCCGATCATGATGCCGTCGCAGCCGGACACCTCGAAAAGCCGCTTGGCGTCCGCGGCCGTCAGCACGTCGCCGTTGCCGATGACGGGAATTTTGACCGCCGCCTTCACGCGGCCGATGGCCTCCCAGTCCGACTTGCCGGAGTAGCCCTGCGCCTGGGTGCGGCCGTGGATGGTGACGGCGGCCAAGCCCGCGGCCTCGGCGCGCTTGGCGAGCTCGACGGCCTCCACGCCCGACGGGTCCTGGAAGCCTTTGCGCGTCTTCATGGTGACGGGAATCCGCGACGGCAAGGCGTCGCGCACCGCGCGGAACACTTTTTCGGCCTGCGCGGGATTTTTTAATAACGCCGAGCCTTCGCCGTTGCCGACAACCTTCTTGACCGGACAGCCGAGGTTCATGTCGATCAGGTCGAAGCCAAGCTCAACGAGGATCTGCGCCGCGTCGGCCATCATCTTTGGGTCGCAGCCAAGCAGCTGCGCGCCGAGCGGTTTGTCCTCGGGCGTGGTGTTGAGCATGCGCCGCGTTTTGGCATTCTCGCGAGTGAGCGACTGCGCGGACACCATCTCGAGGTAGCACATGCCCAGCCCCTTCTCGCGCCCGATCAACCGGAACGGCAGGTCGGAGCACGCGGCGAGGGGGGACTGGATGATCTTCGACGGAAGCGTGAGGCTTCCGATCTGGAGGGGCACGATCCGATTTTAGCACTTAAGCTATAATCGCGGCATGAGCAAGCCCAAGGTTCTCGTCACGCGCCGCGTCCCCCAGGAGTGCCTCGACCTCCTCAAGCCTCACTTCGAGCTCGAGCACTATAATAAGGGAACCGCGATCCCGCGCAAGCTTCTGCTGAAGTCCGTGAAGAACAAGGACGGCCTGCTGTGCCTGCTGACCGACAAGATCGATCACGAGCTGCTCGCCGCCGGCCCCAAGCTGAAGGCCGTCTCGACGTTCTCCGTCGGCTACGACCACGTGGACGTGCCCGCGTGCAAGGCGCGCGGCGTCGCGGTCACCAACACTCCTGGGGTTCTGACCGAGGCCACGGCGGATTTTACGTGGGCGTTATTGATGTCGGCGGCGCGTCGCGTCGTCGAGGGCGACGATTACATGCGCGGCGGCAAGTATAAGGGCTGGGACCCGCTGATGATCCTCGGCTCCGACGTGTTCGACCGCACGCTCGGCGTGATCGGCTTCGGCCGCATCGGCCAGGCCGTGGCCAAGCGCGCCCTAGGCTTCTCGATGAAGGTCCTCTATTACGACACCCGTCGCGCCGCGCCCGAAGCCGAGGCCGCGCTCAACGCCAAATTCGTCCCGCTCGACGAGCTGTTGCGCGAGTCCGATTACGTTTCGGTGCACACCGTCCTCGACGACGGCACGCGCCACCTGCTCGACGACCGCGCGTTCGGACTGATGAAGAAGTCCGCGTATCTCATCAACGCCGCGCGCGGCCCGATCGTCGACGAAAAAGCATTGGTTCGCGCGCTGAAGTCCGACAGGATCCGCGGCGCCGGCCTCGACGTCTACGAGTGGGAGCCGAAGATGGCGCCGGGCCTGGCGTCCTGCAAGAACGCCGTCCTCGCTCCGCATCTCGCCTCGGCGACGCTCGAAACGCGGACCAAGATGGGCATTATGTCCGCTCAGGGACTCATCGACGGATTGGTCCGCAAGACGCGGTCGCCCTACACCGTCGACGCATAGACGGTTTCATTTCTCCCTCTAGGGTTTTGATCATTTTTCTGCTCAAAACCCTCCTCGGAAGAATGGAGATGGGGAAAAACAAAGGATTGCCGGCGACTAGGCGCTGAGAAAGCGAAGCAAAGCGGCGATCGCCGCCTCGACGCGGGTGAGCACGAACAAAGTGATCTCGTCGCGCATGCCGGTCTCACCGCGCGTGACGGTCAGGAACTCGGTCAAGTCGCGGCGCGCGCGCCGGGCCAGATAGGCGCGGCGACGATCGGTCTTCGGTCCGCGATCAGCGATCGTCTTGAGCAGGTCGAGCCCGAGGCGGCGCGAGGTTTCCTCGACGAGCGACTGCCAGGGCTTGCCGCGGCGCTCGGGAGGAAGAGCCTCGGTGTCGAAGAGCGTCTTCAGCTTTCCGTGCGACAGGACCGCCTTTACGGCCTCACGACGGGTTTCCGGGTCGACCCCCGGCTCGAGATTGAACGAAAGATCGGCGTAGTCTCCGGGGGTGAGGAGCTTCTCGAACGTTTCCTTATGGTCCATCAATGCGCCGGGCTTGAGAAAGGGTTGGCGGAGATCCTCGAAAAGGCGGGACGACGCTTCTTCGTAGAGCGTCCGCTTATAATCGCGCAAAGGCCCTTCGCATTCGCCGAGCTTCCGGCGCAGATAATTCCACGAGTCGGACTCGTAATTGCGCACGGCCTGGGGGAAGCTGGCCGCCTCGGCTAGGCGGGCGAGGAGGGGGAGCGCTCCCGCGCTCACGGCTTCTTCTCGACCTTATCGGGCAGACCGTGGATGAAGTATTCCGCGGGGAAGCGGCCGCCGGGAGCGGACTCGTCCCAGGCGCCGTAGGCGAAGACGTTCGGCCGGCCGTCTTCCCAGGGGTCGAAGGCGAGGCAGACCGTGGGGGAGTCGGCGGGGGAGCAGGCGACGGCGGCGGTGTGGTAGGGCCGGGTTGCTCGCCGTTCATCGCGCGCGCCCCAATATTCGAGCTCCATGGCCACGAACTCCGACCAGACCAGGTCGGACCAGTCGCGGCACACGCCTTTTTCGCGCTTGCCCTGGAGGAGTAGGGTGTTGAGCTCCAGCTTCTTGTCCTCGAGCGCGGTGCGCACCTTCTTGTCGCCGTAGGGGTCGTCGGAAGCGACCTTGGACAGGGCTTCCTGGAGCTTGGCGATCTCCTTTTTACGAAGGGCGATGGAGATTTCGAGCAGGCGGGCGGGCTGGAAGGGCTCGTCGACGTCCTCGATGACGGCCTCGCTGAGCACGCCGGTGCCCCAGCCGGCCTCGAGCTTGCGCGTGACGGCCTGCTTGTAGCGCCGGTACATTTTCTTGAGCTCGACGCGGGCCTCGATGGGCAGGGCCTCGATGGCCTCCCGGGCTTTCTGCGCGCGCAGGCCGGCCTCCGCGTCCTGGGCGGGAGCGGGAACGGCCAAGGTCATGAGCATAAGCAGGACGAGCATGCCGTGATTATAGCCTAGCCGTGGCCGGGCCTCCCTGAGAAAAGGTAATATTCACGTCTATGGCCACCACCGACTCCTACAACGATTGGCAGCTCCCGGGCCGTTTGGCCCGCCTCAAAGACCTGGCGTACAACCTTTGGTGGAGCTGGCATCCCGAAGCTCGCGCCCTCTTCAAAGAAATCGACCGCACCTTGTGGGCGGAGACGCACCACAACCCCGTTTCGCTGATGCGCAACTGCCCGGCGGAACGTCTCAATCAGCTCTCCGCCGACGCGGCTTTCCTCGCCCGGCTCGACGCGGTCATCGCCTCGTTCGACAAGTACATGACGACGGACCAGACGTGGTTCGCCAAGAATCACCCCGACATGAAGGGGAAGAACATCGGTTACTTCTCGGCCGAGTTCGGCGTCCACAACTCGCTCAAGATCTACTCCGGCGGCCTCGGCATCCTCGCCGGCGACCACTGCAAGTCGGCCTCCGACCTGGGCGTGCCGCTCGTCGGCGTCGGCTTCATGTATCCCGAAGGCTACGTCGTCCAAAAGATTTCCTCCGACGGCTGGCAGCAGAACGTGTATGAGTCGGTGAACTGGGACGTCTCCCCTGTCCGCCCCGTGCTCGGACCGACGGGCGGCCGCATGATCCTCGACATTCCTCTCGGCCGCGGCACCATCAAAGTGGCGGTGTGGAAGGTTCAGGTCGGCCGCGTGCCCCTGTACCTGATGGACACCAACGTCGAGGGCAACTCCCCGCTCGACCGCGAGATTTCCGGTCGTCTTTACGGCGGCGACCGCACCATGCGCCTGCGCCAGGAGATCATTCTCGGCATCGGCGGCGTGCGCGTGCTGCGCGCGCTCGGCATCCATCCCGCCGTGTTCCACGCCAACGAGGGACACTCGTCGTTCCTGTTCCTTGAGCTCGCGCGCGAGAAGGTCGCGGGCGGAATCCAGCTCGATGAGGCCCTGCGCCAGGTGGGCGAGAACGCCGTGTTCACGACCCACACGCCCGTCGAGGCCGGACATGACGTGTTCGCCGAGGAGATGATCGCGGAGTACTTCTCCTCCTATTGGCCCCAGCTCGGCGTGGACCGCGAGCGCTTCATGGACTTCGCGCGCGTGCCCGGCCATACCGGCTGGAACATGACCGTGCTGTCGCTGAAGATCGCTCAGCGGCGCAACGCCGTCAGCCGCCGCCACGGCCAGGTCTCCCGCCAGATGTGGAAGTCGCTCTGGCCGTCGACGCCCGAGAACGAGATTCCGATCAAGCACGTCACCAACGGCGTGCATCTGCCGACCTGGGTCAACCAGGAGTTGGGCGCGGTCTATGACCGTTACCTCGGGGCGGACTGGCGCGAGCGCCAGGACGATCCGACGGTCTGGGCGAAGGTCGCTTCGATTCCCGACGAGGTGCTCTGGCTCCAGCACAGCAAGAACAAGAGCGCCCTGCTGCAGCTGGCGCGCGCCCGCGCGCGCGCCCGCTGGATGAAGGAGAAGCACGACCCGGCCCAGGTGCTGGCCAGCGGCGCGCTGCTCGACCATCCCGCGCTTGTCATCGGCTTCGCGCGGCGCTTCGCCTCCTACAAGCGCGCGACTCTGATCTTGAGCGATATCCCGCGCTTGAAGAAGATGCTGTTCGACCCGTGGCGCCCCGTCCAGCTCGTTTTCGCAGGAAAGGCCCACCCCGCGGATGACGGCGGGAAAGCCCTGATCCAGCAGGTTTATCAGCTGGCTAAAAACCCCGAGTTCGGCGGTCGCATCGCCTTCATCGAGGATTACGACATGCACGTCGCCCGCTACCTCGTGCAGGGCGTGGACATGTGGCTCAATAACCCGCTCGCGCCCCTCGAGGCCTGCGGCACCTCCGGCGAGAAGGCCGGCGCCAACGGCGTGCCGAACTTCTCCGTGCTCGACGGCTGGTGGGAAGAAGGCTTCAACGGCGGCAACGGCTGGCCCATCGGCCAGGCCGGCGGCCGCGGCGCGGGTCCGGAGGCCGACAAGGCCGACGCCGAGGACATTTACCGTACGCTCGAGGAAAAAATCGTGCCGCTGTACTACGATCGCGACGAGCACGGCATTCCGCGCGGCTGGGTCAAGGTCATGAAGGAGTCTATCCGCTCGGTCGCGCTCGAGTACGGCGCCGATCGCATGGTGAAGGATTACTGCAACATGCTGTACGCGCCGAAGAGGGAGGCCGTCGCCTCGCGGTGAACGGAGCCATGGGCGTCGATCTCGACAAGCTCAACCCCGAGCAAAGAGCCGGGGCCACGCACCTCGACGGCGCCCTTCTGGTGCTGGCGGGTGCGGGCACGGGCAAGACGCGCGTCATCACCTACCGCATCGCGCGTTTGATCGAGACGGGCGTAGCCCCCGACCGCATCCTCGCGGTCACCTTCACGAACAAGGCGGCGGGTGAGATGCGCAAGCGGCTCGAGGAGCTCGCGCCCGGCAAGGGCGCGCTCGTCTGGGCCTTCACCTTCCACTCCTTCTGCGCCAAGCTCGTGCGCATTCATCACAAGGAGCTCAATCTTCCCCGGCACTTCACGATCTACGATCAGGGCGATCAGAAGAAGCTCGTGACGGAATCGATGAAGGAGCTCGGTCTCGAGGATCAGAAGAGCAAGGCGGGGCTTTACGTCAGCCTCATCTCGCGCGCGAAGGACGACCTGCTCGACGCGGGGTCCTATGAGATCCACGCGATGACCTCGATCGACCAATCGCGCCAGATCGCGGCCAAAATCTACAAGGTCTACGAGAACAAGCTGAACAAGGCCGGCGCGCTCGACTTCGGCGACCTGCTGCTGAAAACCTGCCAGCTGCTGCGCGACCATCCGAAGGTGCGTGAGCACTGGCAGGAGCACTTCACGCACCTTCTCGTCGACGAGTACCAAGATACGAACCACGCCCAGTACACTCTGACGAAAACGTTGGCGGCGAAACATAAAAACGTCTGCGTCGTCGGCGACGACGACCAGTCCATCTACTCGTGGCGCGGCGCCAACATACGCAACATTCTCGAGTTCGAGCGCGATTTCCCGAACACCATGGTCGTGACCCTCGAGCAGAACTATCGCTCGACCTCCCGCATTCTCGACGCCGCGGCGCTCGTCATCCACCACAATAAGACGCGCAAATCGAAGAAGCTCTGGACGAAGGCCGAGCCGGGCGACGAGGTCCGGGTGCAGGAGCTGCCCAACGAGTACGAGGAAGCCACCTGGGTCGTGCGCCGCATCCAGGACGAGGTCCAGAACAACGGTCGCTCGCTCAAGGACATCGCGGTGTTCTATCGCACGAACGCGCAGTCGCGCTCCTTTGAAGAGGCGATGCGCCGCGCGCGCCTGCCCTACAAGATCGTCGGCGCCATGCGCTTCTATGAGCGCAAAGAGATCAAAGACGCGATGGCGTACGCGCGCATCGTCGTCAATAAGCGCGACTCCGTCTCGCTCGACCGCGTGGTCAACTGCCCGCCGCGCGGCCTCGGCGCGAAGAGCCTGGAGCTCGCCGAGAATTACGCGGCCCAGCATAATCTCACTTTGTGGGACTCGTTTTGGGCGCACGGGCAGATTGAAGGCCTGGGCCCCAAGGCGCACGCCGCCTTCGACGAGTTCACGCAGACGCTCGAGAAGCTACGCGTCACGACGGAGACCTTGCCCGCCGGCGGCGCGATGGCCCTCATCTTCGAGGCGACCGGCTACTGGGCCTGGACCGAAGCCGAGATGGAGCACGATCCCGAAGCCGCGGGCCGCCTCGCCAACTTGCAGGAGCTTCTCAACGCCGTCAAGGAATACGACGACAAGGAGAAGCAGAACGGCCGCGTGAGCACGCTTGCCACCTACCTCGAGGAGGTCGCGTTGCAGACCGGTCTCGACGACTACGACGAGAGCACGCCCCTCGTCACCTTGATGACGATCCATCTCGCGAAGGGGCTCGAGTTCCCGTCGGTGTTCCTGACCGGGCTCGAGGACGGCCTGTTCCCGATCGGCGGCGGCAACGCGACGCCCGAAGATCTCGAGGAAGAGCGTCGCCTGTGCTACGTCGGCATCACGCGCGCGCGCGAGCGCCTGTACATGACCTACGCGGCGACGCGGCGCCTCTACGGCCAGGTCTACGCGAGCCTGCCCTCGCGCTTCATCATCGAGGCGAAATTGTTCGGCTCGGCGGCCCGAGAGGCCGCTCCCGGCGCCGGTCCCTCTTCAACGGCGAGTGGAAGGGACACTTCCTCGCCTCATGGCTCGGTCGCGCCCGCCTCCGCACGCGCGCAGGGCTTCAAAAACGGTCAGCGCGTGAAGCACCCGCAGTTCGGACGCGGGATCGTCGCTGAAATCGCGGGCGCGGGCGACACGATGAAAGTGACCGTGCGATTCGACGACGGGCGCGTGGCCAAGCTGCTGGTGCGCTACGCCCCATTGGAGGCCGCCTGATGAGTGTCTCAGATGCCGACGTCAAAAAAATCGCTAAGCTCGCGCGCCTGCGCCTGAGCGAGGCGGAGATCGCCATGTACGGCGGCCAGCTGACCAAGATTCTCGACTCCATGGCGGAGCTCGCGAAGGCCGATACGAACGGCGTCGCGCCGACGACCTCGGTCCTCGGCGCCGTCAACGTGTTCCGCGAGGACGAGCCGAAGCCTTTCGCGGACACCGAGGCCCTGCTCGCCAACGCCCCGGAACGCGACGGCCCTTACTTCAAGGTGAAGAAGGTGATCGAATGAAGGCCTTGCTCGTCGCCGCCCTCGTCGCCCAGCCTTTGGCGGCCGTCGCCGCTTCGACGCCCGACGCCAAAGCCAAGCGGACCTTAGCGAGCGCGATCCGGTTGTATCACAAGCTCGACCTGACCGAGGCCGCCGCGCGCTTTGACGAGGCGCTGGATTCCGTCCCCGGCTGGAAGACCGCCGCGGGCTTTCGCGCGACGTGCCGCTGGACGCTCGGCGACGGGGCCGGCGCGGGCGAGGACGCGAAGCTCGCCGCCAAGCTCAAGCCCAACGACGCCGCCTCCTACGCCGCCCGCGGCAAGGCCCGCCTCGTCCTCAAGGATCTGGAAGGCGCGTTGTCCGACTTTCGCGCGGCGTCCGAGGCCGACGCGCGCGGCGTGGAAGGCCCGCTCGGCGAGGGCAGCGTGCTCTCGGCTCTGGGCAAGTCCCGCGAAGCGGTGGCCGCCCTCAACACGGCCGTTAAACGTGATCCCTCCTCCGCCGCCTCCCTGCTGATGCGCGCCGCCGCCAAGGACCGCCTGCGCGACTTCCGCGGCGCGAGCGAGGACTACGGCTCGATCCTCGAGATCAATCCCAAGTTCGCGTGGGCGCGTTACTACCGCGGCAAGACCCTGCGCGAGCTCAAGGACTATCGCGGCGCCGAAGCCGACTTCTCCTCCTTTATCGAGTCCAACGACGAGCACGAGGACTCCCACTACCTGCGCTCCAACGTGCGCTTCCTTCTTGGCGACTACCGCGGCGCGGTGGCCGACCTGACCAAGGTGATCGCGCTCAATCCGCGCAAAGGCCTGGCCTACTCCAACCGCGGCCAGACCCGCGCCTTGCTCGGCGACAAGCCCGGCGCCGTGGCCGACCTCAAGAAGGCGCTCGAGCTCGACCCCCAGCGCCGGGACAAGATCCAGGCCGCCATCGCGTCCATCGAGTCCGATTCCGCTCCCGCCCCCGAAACGGAGCCCGAGCCCGCGCCCGCCGTTCAGGACCGCGCGCCGGAGACCGTCGCGCCCCGTCGCGTCCGCGACGGACGCGACGCCCCGTCCTTCGGCGACGACGGCCCCGCCGTCAGCGTCGAGAAGGCGGGCAAGGAGGTCGCCCCGAAGCGCGTCAAAGCGCCGGAGGCCGACCTCGACGAGGATCTGCCGGCCAAGCCCGAGAAGCCCGAGGTCGGCCCCGTCAAGCGCGGACGCCGGGAGCCCGCGGTCGAAAGGCACAACGGCGAGGAAGAGTCGCTCTTCATTGATAAGTAAAAAGAAATGGATCTAACAGAACTGTCGGCCACGAAACTGTCCTCCGTCGTTAAAAACGGTGAGGCCACGGCGGAAGCCGTCGCCCTCGCCCACTTCGCCCGGATCGAGAAGCTCGACGGCACGGTGAAGGCGTTCTTGGCCGTCACCAAAGACCTCGCCCTCGAGCAGGCCCGCGCCGTCGACCAGAAGCGGAAGAAGGGGGAAACCTTGGGGGCGCTGGCCGGCGTGCCGGTCGCCTTGAAGGACAACATCCAGCTCAAAGGCGTGGAAACGACCTGCGCTTCAAAAATCCTGAAGGGGCACATCGCGGCCTACGACGCGACCGTGACCGAGCGCCTCAAGGCGGCAGGAGCGGTGATCGTCGGTAAGACCAATCTGGACGAGTTCGCGATGGGTTCCTCGACGGAGAACTCCGCTTTCCAGAAGACCACCAACCCGTGGGACGCGGCCTGCGTGCCCGGCGGCTCTTCCGGCGGCTCGGCGGCGGCGGCGGCGGCGCGCATGTGCGCGTTCTCGCTCGGCTCCGACACCGGCGGCTCCATCCGTCAGCCTGCGGCGTTCTGCGGCACGGTCGGCCTCAAGCCCACCTACGGCCTCGTCTCGCGCTACGGCCTCGTGGCGTTCGCCTCCTCGCTCGACCAGATCGGGCCGTTCACGCGCACCGTCGAGGACGCGGAGCTCGCGATGACCGTGATCGGCGGCCACGATCCGAAGGACACGACTTCGGCGGCCAACGCCCCGGCGGCCATCGCGCCGGCGCCCAAGGACCTGAAGGGCCTACGCATCGGTCTTCCGAAGGAATATTTCATCGACGGCCTCGATCCCGAGGTCGAGAAGTCCGTGCGCGACGCGGTCGCCGTGCTCAAGTCCATGGGCGCCGAGATCAAGGAAGTCAGCCTCCCGCACACGAAGTACGCCATCGCGACGTATTACATCATCGCCCCGTCGGAGGCGTCCTCCAACCTGGCGCGCTTCGACGGCATCCGCTACGGCTTCATGGATCGCGCCGCCTCGAGCCTCGCCGATGTGTATGAGATGACGCGTGGCGCGGGCTTCGGCTCCGAGGTCAAGCGCCGCATCATGCTGGGCACCTACGCGCTCTCCTCCGGCTACTACGACGCGTATTACTCGAAGGCCCAGCGCGTGCGCACGCTCATGGCCAACGATTTCAAAGAGGTCTTCAAGCAGGTGGACCTCATCGCCGCGCCCACCACGCCGACGCCGCCGTTCCGCTTCGGCGAGAAGACCAACGACCCGATCGCGATGTACCTGTCGGATATCTTTACGATTCCGTCGAACATGGCCGGTAACGCGAGCGTGTCGATTCCTTGTGGATTCTCCAAGAAGGGAATGCCGATCGGTCTTCAGCTCATCGCGGACGTGTTCCAGGAAAAGAGGATGCTCTCCGCAGCCAAGGCCTATGAGATGCAGAAGCCGTTCGCGATTTTGAAGGGATGAAGGAAGCCAAAGAGTACGCCGCTGGTGGCATCGTCGAGAAAAACGGAAAGGTGCTTCTCGTGAAGGTGACCAACCTTCAAGGCGAGGTCGTCTGGACCTTCCCGAAAGGTCATTTGGAAAAGAAAGAGACCCCGCTCAAAGCCGCGCTGCGCGAGGTGGAAGAGGAAACGGGCTGGAAGTGCCGCAGCATCGGGCCTCTGGCGCTCATTCGATATCGTTTTAATCGCAACGGTCGACCCGTCGCCAAGAAGGTTCGCTGGTACCGCATGGAGCCGCTCGAGAAGACCGGACGTCCGGACGAAGTCGAGATCATGAAGACGAAGTGGGTTCTTCGCCGCTCCGCGGCGAGATTTCTTTCATATCCTTCGGATTTACGTCTCATCAGCCGCTATTTAGGGAAGCAGTGACCGGATTGGCATGGCCGGGAAGCGAATATAAGGGAATAATGAGGATCGCGTGAAACAATACGAGCTCGTCATCGGACTCGAAGTCCACTGCCAGCTGGCCACCAAGACCAAGCTGTTCTGCGGCTGCGCCACGGACGGCTTCGGCCAGACGCCGAACACCCGGGTCTGCCCCGTGTGTACGGCCCAGCCCGGCGTCCTGCCGGTCCTCAACCGCCGCGCCGTCGAGCTCGCCTTTCAAGCCGCGCTCGCGGTCGACTGCAAGCTCGCCGATCAGTCAATTTTTGCACGCAAAAATTATTTTTATCCCGACCTGCCCAAGGCGTATCAGATCTCCCAGTACGACCAGCCCTATTCCCAGCACGGCAAGCTCGTCATCGAAGTCGGCGGTGTGAAGAAGACGATCGGCATCACCCGCATCCATATGGAAGAGGACGCGGGCAAGCTCGTCCACGAGGAGAGCAGCGGCTCGCTTGTCGATTTGAACCGCGCCGGCATCCCCCTGATGGAAATCGTCAGCGAGCCGGACATCCGTTCCTCCGACGAGGCGTACGCCTACCTGACGGCGCTCAAGGAGATCATCCAGTTCACCGGCGCCTCGCGCTGCGACATGGAGAAGGGCGAGATGCGCTGCGACGCGAACGTCTCCGTCCGCCCCGTGGGCCAAAAGGAGTTCGGCACCCGCACCGAGACCAAGAACCTCAACTCTTTTCACAACGTCAAGGACGCCATCGAGGCCGAGTTCCGCCGCCAGGTCGAGGTGATCGAGTCCGGGGGCAAGATCGTTCAGGAAACCCGCCTCTGGGACGCCAACACCCAGACCGGCCGCTCGATGCGCTCGAAGGAAGACGCGCACGACTACCGCTACTTCCCCGATCCCGATCTCGTGCCGCTGGTCGCGGACGCGAAGTGGGTGGGCGAGCTGCGCGCCGGCCTGACCGAGCTGCCGACCGCTAAAAGGGCTCGACTTATCGATGAATTGGGGCTATCCTCCTACGACGCCGAGGTGTTGACGGGTGACAAGGCTCTCGCCGATTTCTTCGAGAAGGCCGTCGCCGCCGCCCCCGCGGGGTCCGCCAAAACCGTGTCCAATCTCCTGACCACCGAACTGCTCGGGCGCCTCAACGCCGACGGCAAGAGCATCGCCGAGTCTCCGGTCGCCGCCGCCCATCTGGGCGGTTTGGCGGCGCTCATCGCGTCCGGAACGCTGTCCTCCAAGGGCGCGAAGGACGTCTTCGCCAAGATGTGGGAGACCGGCAAGGAGCCGAAGGCGCTCGTCGAGGAGCTGGGGCTCACTCAAGTCTCCGACGATAAGCAGGTCATGGAGTGGGTCCTGGCCGCGCTCGCCGCCAACCCCAAGGCCGCCGCCGATTTGAAGGGGGGCAAGGACGCCGCGATCGGTTCGATCGTCGGCGGCGTCATGAAGCTCTCCAAGGGCAAGGCGAATCCCGCCCTCGTCAACAAGCTCATTAAGGAGGCCGTAAAAGCATGAACCGCATGACCCTTCTCGCACTCGCGCTGCTGCTGACCGTCCCCGCCCGCGCGTACGACACGATACGCTTCCTCGAGCCCATCAAGGGCGACGAGATGGCGAAGCCCGTCGCCGCCGCCGCCGCGGCCGACCGGCTGTACGTCG
>CALRXP010000005.1:0-30423 GCA_943372155.1 Candidatus Endomicrobiellum trichonymphae
AGATCCAGGCCGGCCTCACGAAGTCCAAGTCCGCCGAGATTCAGAAGCAGATCGCCGAGCTCAAGGGCGGCTTCCAGGTCGGCGACCTGAAGGACAACATGGACCGGTTCGAAGACGCGGTCAACGACAAGGTGGCCGACGCCAAGGGCACCGTCGATTCCGTGGAGTCCAACCCCGACCAGATCCTCAAGAAGGCCAAGGACGCCCTCAAGAACCAGGAAGTCAACGACGAGATCGCCAAGCGCAAGGCCGCCATCGAGGCCGCGCGTAAGGCTAAGGGCGAGGGCGCCGGTGAGATCGGCGCCGCGCGCAGCTTGACGATGACTGAGTTCACCTTGCTCAACGTCGCCGGCATCGTCGCCGCGATCGGCGCCGGCTTCCTGACCCACAGCTTCATCGTCGGCCTTCTGCTCTCGTACGTCGCCGCCATGCCGCTGGCCTACGCGTACGTCGCCGTCCGCCGGCTGCTCGGCGCGGACATCGCGTGGCCCAAGTTCAGCTTCGCTCCCGGCTTCCGCTGGGGCGGCAAGCGCTGATCGTCGCTTTCGTACCCCCGGAACGGCCCGCGCTTGCGCGGGCCGTTCTCATTTCCGGGAATGGTAGAATGTCGAACGAGGTACCCCCATGCCCCATCCCTTTCCCCATCAGTACGACGTGAACCTGTCCTGGAAGAGCGGTGAGCTCAGCGAGCTGTCCTCCGGCCCGCGCGTCGTCCTCCCCGGCGGCCCGCCCGCGCAATTTGACGGCACCGACGAAACCCGCTGGTCGCCCGAGCACCTGATCCTGGCGGCCCTCGCGCAGTGCCTGATGCTCACCTGGATCTCGATGAACAAGCGCTCGCAGATCCCGCTCAAGGGCTGGGAGTCCAAAGGCTCGAGCGTGCTGGAGAAAACGAAGGAGGGGCTCGTCTTCACGTCCTTCAAGATTTCCGTCGTACTCAAGACGGACGCCGCCCGCGTTGACGAAGCGCGCAAGCTCCTCGACACGGCCAAGAAGTACTGCATCATCGCCAACGCGCTCAAGACCCCCACGACGCTTGACGCCGTGGTCGAAGCCGCCTGAGCCGTTCGCGCCCCCCGCTGTCCGTCGGCGCCGCGCTGATCGTTCTCGGCGCGGTCCATTTCGTCAACCTGCTCGACTTCATGATGGTGATGCCGATGGGCCCCGACTTCGCGGCCGCGCTCGGCATTCCCCTCTCCCACCTCGGTATCGTGGGCGGAGCCTACACCGCCTCGGCGACGATCGTCGGCATCGCGGGCTCGATGCTGCTCGACCGCTTCGAACGCCGCGGCGCTTTGACCGCCTGCATCGTCGGCCTCGGCCTCTCGACGATGACCGGGGCGTTCGCGACCGGCACGACGTCACTCGTGCTCGCGCGCATCGCCGCGGGCGCGTTCGGCGGCATCGCGGCGACTTTATGCTTTTCCGTCGTCGCCGATCTCGTGCCGGACGAGGAACGCGGCCGGGCGACGGCGATCGTGGCCTCAGGCTTTTCGCTCGCGTCTATTTTCGGCGTGCCCGCCGGGCTCGAGCTCGCGCGCCGCGGCGGCTGGCGCGCGCCGTTCATCGTCGTCGGGCTCATTGCGTTAATACTCGCGGTGGCGGCGCGGACGCTGCTGCCCCGGATGCGGGCGCACCTCGACACGAAAGAGGTGGCCGCCGCTTTGCCGCTCGACGCGCGCATGGGCCTCGCCTTCGTCGCGTTCGGCGCCGCCATCCTGGGGAACTTCCTGCTCGTGCCGAACCTCTCGGCCTATCTGCAATTCAACATGGGGTTTCCGCGCGAGCACCTGGGCTGGTTGTACCTTGGCGGCGGGCTCTTAAGCCTGGTCACGATGCGCCTCGCCGGTGTGTGGACCGATCGCACGCGCGCGCTGTGGCCGGTCCTGGCCGGCACGCTCATGGTCTCCTTGGTCCTGCTTCTTGGGGCCGTTATGCAGCCGCCGTTGATTCACCCCGTCCTGTTTTTCTCGCTGTTCATGAGCTTCAACGCCGCTCGCTGGGTGGCGATTAACGCGCTCGCGACCCGCGTCCCCGCAGCCTCCGCGCGTGCCCGCTACTTATCGGCTCAGAACGCATTCTCTCACGCTGCCAGCGCGGTCGCCTCCTTCGCCTCGGCGGGATTCCTGTCTCAGGACGCCGCGGGCAAGCTCGTCGGCATGCCCGCGCTCGCGGCTACGGCGGCGGTCTTGGGCCTGATCACGCCGATCGCGGTTTGGCGGCTTGAGGGCATGATCCCCGCGCGGCGCCATGCGCTCGACGCGCCCCCGCCCGCGGAGTTTTAATCCCCCAGGAGCCGCAGGTACAGATGCGGCTCCGCGGCCGCCTTCTTCGCCATCTTGTGCGCGCGAGAGAGCGCGTGCTTCGTGTTCGGTTCCGCGCTTTCCATCAGGCGCTCGAGCTCCGGGATGACCACCGCGAGCTGAAGGCGGTTGAAGGCGGTCACGCCCTCCACGTCGACGTAACGCAGCATCGGAAAAGCTTCGTTGCCGGTCGGCATGGCCGCGGCCAGGATGCCGCCGTCGTCGAGAAAGGAGTCCAGCTCCCCGCCGAATTCGTCTTCGAGATACGCGTCGAGTCCCATATTATCTCCCCGGATACATCGTCACGACCTCGCCGTCCGGCTCAGAGATCACGACATAGGTCTTCACCGGCTTGCCCGAGCGCCCGTCGGAGCCGATGACGGTTTTCGCGTCGGTGACGCGCTTGTCCCGGCCGTTCGCCTCGCGACGCGGCGCCGAGGGCTCCGCGGCCTTCAGCAGCTTGAGAAGATCGGTCCCGGCGACGAACACGCTTTTACCCCGCGTGCGCCTGCCGCCGGGGAAATGCCCCTCTCGCACGTGCTTCTCGGCGCGAGCGGACAGACGCAGGACGACGGCGTCGGTTTTCTCGAGCGTGGCGGCCGCGCACGGCAACGCGAACATGAACGCCAGGGCGATTCGAAGCATGGGCGATTATATAAGATGGCCGGATGAAGAAACTCATGCCCCTGCTGGCCCTCTGCGTCTGTGCGTGCGCCCCGCTCATCAACGACATCACCACCACGCCCGATGATCCGCCGAGCTTCCGCCGGGCCGCCCTGCTCCCCGAAAACCGCGGCCGGGACATGACGTACTCGATCAACAACATCTCGCGCCAGCGCAAAGCCTACCCCGACCTCAAGCCCATCGTCCGCGCCGATACGCCCGCGAGCGCCTATGACGCGGCGGTCGAGGCCGCCAAGCGCATGCCGCGCTGGAACATCATCGCCATGGACGCCGCGACGCGCGTGATCGAGGCCGTGGCCACGACGGGCCTGATGCGGTTCAAGGACGACATCGTCATCGAGGTGCGCCCCAAGGGCGACGGCTCGACGATCAACGTTCGCTCGAAGTCGCGGACGGGCAAGGGCGACCTCGGGACCAACGCGGCGCGCATCCGCGCCTACGCTCAAGAGCTTTCGCGTTAGCGCAGCGCGAACTCGAGGAAGCGCTCGACCGCGTAGGTCGAGATCTGGCCGCACGGGCCGTTGAAATTGTAGTCGCAGCCGTGCGTGGCCCAGGGCATGTTCAGGAAGTAGTGCGGGACGCCCGCGGCCTTGAGCTTCGCGCTCAGGCGGTACTCGTGCAGCGGCCAGACCATCTCGTCGCGCCCGCCGTGGATCATCAAGGTGGGCGGAGAGCCCTTTCCGGCGCGCAGCAACGGCGAAGCCTGATCGTAGCGCTCGGGCTGCTCGACGGGCGAGCCGCCGAGGTACTGGCGCAGGAGCTTGCGGGAATCGATCATGCGCTTGGGGCCGGGAACGCGCCAGGCGAGGCGCATGTCGTTGGGGCCGTAGAAGACGATCACCCCTTTGAGGCCCGGCAGCGGCTCCGCGTCGTGGGCGGCGGCGAGCGCGATCTGGCCGCCGGCGGAGCGGCCGAGCAGGATCATGCGCGACGGATCAATCGATAGGTCGACGGCATTCTTGCGTAAGTAAGAGAGTGCGTCGCGGATGTCCTCGACGGGGCCGGGGAAGATCGAGCGGGGGGCCAGACCGTAGTCGACGGAGGCGACGGCGTAACCGCGGGCGGCGAGGTATTTGGACAACGCATCGAGCTCGAGACGGGAGCCGCTTTGCCAGGAGCCACCGTGGACGACGATCACTAACGGCGACGGTTTGAGCGCCGACATGGGGCGGTAGAGCTCGAGGTGGAGGACCTCGCCGCAGGAGCGGGCGTAGGGCTCGGAGGTCTGTTTAACGGGCGCCAACGGAACGCCGAGCAGCAAATTTTTCAACGACAACGGCGTGGAGATAACAAAGGACGGACCGAAGACGGCCTCCATGTTTTTCGGTAGGCCTGAAGCGACGGGGAACGAGCGGAGTAATGGAGTGAGGAATAGAAATGAGGCGGCCGCGGCTATAACGACGGCGATGCGGCCGCCTTTTGATAACGACCAGCCGGGGGCGAACGGCAATAACGACAAAACGGCGAGGGCATGCCCCCATTCGGTGATGATGATCGACAACATCCAGAGGTGATACTCGGGCGCTCGAAATACCGCGAGCAATGATGCGAGGAAAAATACGCCCGCGAAAACGATACGTCCCACGCCATTACGTGCCGTCATTTCCAGCTTCCCCGTAATGCTTTAAAACCAACTTCATAGGTATACGGCGCAACGCCGATCGCGGCGGCGAGCTTGGATGAATCCAACGATGTGTCGCGCGGGCGCGGCGAGGCGAAGCGCATGTCCACGGCGCGGCCGGGATGGACCAACTTTTCATCGAATCCCATGATGCGCGCAAACGTGACCGCCGTATCGAAACGCGTCGCGCGCTCGGCACCGCCCCAGTGGAAGACGCCTTCGAGATCGGGATCGGCGAGGATCTTCGACACGACCTCGGGAAGTTGATCGGCGGCCGTGGAGGTGCGCCACTGATCGGTGAAGCCGGAAACGGCCTCGCCACGGGAGAGCTTGGAATGCATGGTGTCCACGAACCCCGGCCTTCCGCCGATGGGCCGGCCGTACGCGGTCGAGATGCGCAGCACCACGGCGCCGGGAGCGCGGGTGAGGGCGGCCTCCTCGCTGAGGACCTTGCCGCGGGAGTAGACGCCGCCGGGGTTCGGGGCGTCGTCTTCCGTGTACCAGCCGCGCTCGCCGTCGAATACCAGGTCGGTCGAGAAATGGATCAAGCGGGTGCCGGTGACCCCGCACAGTCCCGCCAAGGTTTTGACCGCGTCCACGTTCACGCGCTTGGCACGGTCGGGGTCCTTCTCGCAAACGTCGGGATCGGCCTCGGCCCCGGTGTGGATGACGGCCTTGGGGGCGACGGCGTCAAATGCTCGTTTTATCGATTCAGAATCAGCCAAATTTAGATCGACGGCCCCCTCACCGGCGCTCGTCCGGGAGGCACGATAGACGGTCCAAGCCCCGGAAAGGCCCGCGGCGAGGCGTCGTCCGACATAGCCGGTGGCGCCGGTCAGAAGGAGGGCGGGGAGCGTTTTTGTCACCTAGGTCCTTGGGCCCAGACCGCCGAGGGTAGTATGCCTCAGGCCGTCTCAAGCCGAAGCGACTATACTGGTTTTATGCTCAATCGAACAGCGTTAGCGGCCCTGCTCCTGGCCCTGGCCTCCCCCTCCTGGGCGGCCGGCGAGGCATTACGGGACGCGAGGGTGATCGATTCCGGCCGCGTGGGCGCCTATGACGGCGCCCCCGACCGCGCCGCGGTCGAAATCAACGCTTCAGCCGACAACGCCTTGAAGACCGGCGGCCTGGTATTCTCTCCCGCCGTCGATCGTCCCGCGATGAAAGCCGTCGTGCCGGCCCCCGATTTGAACGAAGACGCGCCCGGCGCCAAGGATAAGCCGGGCTTCTTCAAGAATCTCATGAGCAGCAAAGGACTCCTGTACAGCCTCGGCACCGCCGCTGCCGGCGCCGGGATCGGCTGGCTCGTCGGCGGACCCATCGGCGCCATCGTCGGCGGCCTGATCGGAGCCATCGGCGGGTACTTTATGTCCAAGATGCTGGCGAAGTAGCCGCGACCAAATATCACGCAAGAAGGCCGGCCCCTCGACGGGCCGGCCTTCTTAGTTTATACTGGGAGTGAGATTATGATCCGACACGCGCTGCGCCTGGCCCTTCTCGCGACCCCCGTGGCGTTCGCCCTCGCTTGCGGCGGCGGCGGAGACTCCGGTCCCGCGTACGATCCCAACATGACCGGGCCCTGCCAGCAGAACAATCAACGCTGCCAGACGAGCGGCGACTGCTGCGGCGTGCTCACCTGCAACGCCAACAAGGTCTGCACCGGCGGCGGCTGCCAAAGCCCCGGCACCTCCTGCACCAGCTCCTCCCAGTGCTGCGGCACGGCCTCCTGCTCCGGCGGCGTCTGCACGGGCGGCGGCTCCAGCTGCAACGGCACGGGCGCCTCGTGCTCGAGCTCCGGCCAGTGCTGCGGCACGCTCTCCTGCGTCTCCGGCGTGTGTAGCAACGGCACGAGCTGCGCCGGCCAAGGCGCCTCTTGTGGCTCCTCGTCTCAATGCTGCGGCACGCTCACCTGCCACAGCGGCTTCTGCCAATAGATGTTGTAGGATTGCCGCATGGCTAAAGCGAGCATGAAGGCCCCCAAGTCCGGCGTCGTCAAAGAACTCTTCCCCAGCGGCAAGGTCTCCGCCGAGGTCCCTTACAAGAAAGGCGTCCGCGAAGGCGCGGGCAAGATGTTCTACGAGTCGGGAGAGCTCTACGCCAAGGAAACGTACAAGGCCGACAAGCTCAACGGACCGACGACGACCTACTACGTCTCCGGCAAGGTCCAGGCCGAGCTCCACTACAAGGACGGCCTCCTCGACGGGCTCTGCAAGGAGTTCTACCTCAGCGGCAAGCTCGAGTCCGAGACGACCTACAAGGCGGGCAAGAAAGACGGCCCCTCCAAGATCTACGCGGAGACCGGCGCCGTCGAGAAATCCCTCGTCTACAAAGACGACAAGCTCGTCCCCTAGCGCTTAGCCGACAACCCTTCGCCCAAGGCAGGCGCGGCCTGAGCGATGGCCATCAGAGCGTCAGGATGCTGGGCGATCCACGCGACGGTCTTCGGGTCGGCGATCATGCGGTTCATGACGGCGGGATCGGACAACGCCTCTTGAATAGCGGGACAATCCATCATCTTGTGAAGCATCGGGCTCGAAAGCAGCATCCGCACGGCCTGAGGATCGCGCATCGCGGGCGTGGCGAGGAAGGCGCGGATCACGGCGGGGTTGCCCAAGATGGCCTTCGCCACCGTCGGGCTGTTGAGGGTGATGCGCACGAGCGCCGAGTTCATATAAGCGTCGACCTTCTTGGGATTTCCGAGGAATTCGCGCAACGTCTTGGGGCTGCCGAGCGAGCTGTGCGAGATCATGAACGACGCGGGACGCGCGATCATGGCCGACAGGAATTTATGCTTCTTGGCCCAGGCCTCCGCCTTGGGCGTGATGACCGTGAGCGGCTTGGCGTCCTTGGGCGGCGCGCCCACGACCATGCGCGCGTCGGCGATCGGCTTGATCATCGACGAGGCGACGGGCGGGGCGGCGGCGACGGCGTCGCGCAGATTTTCACCTTCGGCGAAGGCCCGGGGCGCGCGGGACGGAGCGGGCCCCGTCTGAAGGTTGAACGAATTGGCCACCTCTTGCGTATTATAGGTGTCGGTCGGCCGGGCCATGACCGACCAGGTCACGGCGCCGCCGGCGCCGATGAGGCCCAATACGCTGATGAGGGGCAAGACCTTCTTCACAATACATAGGATAACGTTACCGAATCGGTCAGTCATGGGCCTTACGACCTACCCCTTGACAGCGCTAGAGGCAGCCGTTATAGTAAGGTTGTAAGGGCTTTTCAGCTATATATGAGGAATATGACCACTTGGAATCGCTTTGCCCCGGCCCTCTTGGCTGTGGCCATCGCCATGCCCTCATATGCCATGCGGCCCTCCTCTCCGATCCTCCCTTCGCCCAATCAGCCGATGACGCCGGTGATTCTTGATCCCGGCCACGGCGGCGACGACGAGGGCGCCATAGTACACGGGCTGAAGGAAAAAAATATCGCCCTCGTTTTCGCGCAGAAGCTCAAGGCCCGCCTGGCCAAGAACAAGGACCTTCCCGTCGTGCTGACCCGCGACAGCGACCACTACGTGACGCTCGATCAGCGCCTGATCGGCAGCGTGGATAAGAGCGGCTCGATTTTCGTCTCCCTGCACCTGAACCAGGTGAAGGGAAAGAAGGCCGCGGGCGCGGTCGTGTACAGCTACGGGCCGGAGCAACTGCGCCGCTGGCGCAAGCGCAGCCATCCGCTGGTCCCGCCGATGCCGGCGCCCCCTCGCGGCCAGGCCCTGGACAGCGAGCGCCTCGCCCGGACGTTCTCGCGCAACCTGCGCGCGGACGGCTTCCGCGCGGAGTCGTCGAAGTCCGACTACTACGTCTTAAAGAACCCGGCGTCGCCGAGCGTGCTCATCGAGCTCGGCTATCTCAACAATCCCGACGAAGCCGCCAAGCTCAACGACTCCGCCTACCAGGACAAGATGGTGGAGAGCCTGGCCAAGGCGATCGAGGAGTACGCGACCGCGCGCAACCTGCGCGCCGACGTCGCCGCCGCCCCCGCCGTCATCACGAAGCGCTAGATGCGGGCGCTCGTCGTCGTGACCGGCGGGACCTTTGACAAGGAATACGACGAGCTGACGGGCACGCTCTCTTTCCGTAAGACGCATTTGCCCGAGATGCTCTCCCTCGGCCGCTGTCGCTTAAAAACACGCGTGCAGACGCTCATGATGAAGGACAGCCTGTACATGACGGCGGGCGACCGGAAGCGCATCTTGAACGCCTGCCGGAAGGCGCCGGAAAGCCGCATCGTCGTCACCCACGGTACCGACACGATGGCCGAGACGGCCGCCGTGCTGGGCGCTGGACTGACGGGCAAGACCGTGGTGCTCACCGGCGCCATGCGGCCCTACCGCTTCGGCTCGTCGGACGGCCTATTCAACCTCGGCAGCGCCCTCTCATTCGCGCAAGCCCTGCCCCCGGGCGTTTACGTGGCCATGAACGGCCTGGTGTTCTCCTGGGACGACGTGAAGAAGGACAAGCGCCGCGGCGTGTTTACGCGCCGGTGAACCGTCCTCTGTTGCGCCTGCCCTTCGGCCTACTGTTTCTCGTCAGCGGCGTCGGGCACTTCGCCAAGACCTCGCTGTTCATGATGATGATGCCGCCTTGGCTGCCTTATCCAAAGGAGCTCGTCTTAATCAGCGGCGCGATCGAGATCACCCTGGCAGTTCTGTTGTTTAATCCCAAGCACGAGCGCGCAGCCGCCTGGGGCCTGTTTGCGGCCTTGATCGCGATTTTCCCGGCCAATATCCAAATGTATCTGACCGCCGGCACCGCCGCCTCCCCTTTGCCGGATATGTCGCCGTTCTGGGCCGCGGTGCGCCTACCCTTCCAGCTGGTTCTCCTGGGCTGGGCCTACGCCTTAACGCGTCCAAAAGGCCCAGGCGCTCCAGCGGACCCGCGGGTATAATAAAGGCATGAGACCGAGCCTCCTCCTCCTGTCCCTCGTCGTGGCCGCCCCCGCTTTCGCCGGACCCGTCCGCCTCAAAGGCGGCGCCAAAGCCGAAGAAAAACTGCGTCAGTTCGTCGAAAAAGACGCCAAGCTCAAGGCCCGCATTCAGGACGCGGCCAAGCGCGAGGAGCGCTTCGTCGCCGAGGCCCGCGAGACTGATCTGCGCGACGCCGTCTCCGACAGCTCGATCGACGATCTCCACGCCAAACTCGAGAAGACCTCGGGCGAGAAGCGCAAGGCCGCGCTCGAAGTCCTGCCCGGCATGAAGGCGCTGGCCGGTCCCGCCTGCGCCACGCTCGCGACGTGCCCGGAGCCCGAGCTGTCGATCGAGGTTGCCGACGCGACCACCTTGCCCGAGTCCCTGCGCCGCGTCGTCCGCCCGTGGATGACGCTCCAGCAGGCCCGCGGTTCCGAGATTTCGATCGAAACGGCCGAGGGCGCCGGCGATGCCGCGTTATTGGTCGGGCTGAAGGGCGTGGACGCCAAGCCGCTGATCGTCAACGTCTCCCCTCATCTCCTCGGGGGCTTCAAGGTCTGGGTCGACCAGCCCGAAGCCGCCGCCGCGCTGTACGCGCGCGAGCGCGCCGCCGTTCTGAAGCCCTAAATCAGGCGCAGCTGGCCGCCCGTGATCGGAGGCCGGAAATGCGCGGTCTCCCGCGCGTAACGCCGACGGTTGAGCCCTAATTTCCGGCACGTCAACTGGAACAGCTTCGCCAGGTGCTCGGCGAAAATGCCCTCGCCGCGCATGCGCGAGCTGAAGCGCGGATCATTGAGCTGACCGCCGCGAAGGCTCTTGATCTGATTGAGCACCTTGTCGCGCCGGTCGGGATAATTGTTTTTCAGCCAATCGTCGAACAAGGCCCCCAGCTGATGCGGTAGGCGCAACGGGACGTAGCCCGCGGAATCGGCTCCCGCGTCCGCCGCCGCCTCGAGCAAGGCGGGAAGCTCGTGATCGTTGAGGCCCAGGATCAGCGGCGCGGTCATGACGCCGACGGGAACACCCGCCTTCGCCAACGTCCGCATCGCGTCTAATCGATCCCGGGGCGTGGACGCTCGCGGCTCCATGCGCCGCGCGAGCTCGGGGTCGAGCGTGGTGAGCGAGACGTACACGCGCCCGCACCCGTATTTCGCCAGCTCCTGAAAAATATCGACGTCACGGGTCACGAGCTTGTTCTTTGTCACCAGTCCGCAGGGATGGCGCGCATCGGCCAGTACCTGCAGGCATTTGCGCGTCACCTCGAGCTTGCGCTCGACGGGTTGATAGACGTCCGTGACGCCGCCGAGAGCGATCCAGTCCGGTTCCCAGGACGGCTTCGAGAGCTCCTCAGCGAGCAGGCGCGGCGCGTCCTCTTTCACGAAGATCATGCTCTCGAAATCGATGCCCGACGAGAGGCCCAGGTACTCGTGATAGGGACGGGCGTAGCAATTATGGCTGACCACGCCGTTGGCGATGAAGTCTTCGGTGCCGGTGCTGATGTCCCACAGATTCATTTCACGGCCTAACGGCTCCACCGACACGACCCCGAGCTTGGCCTCGGATTTAACGGATTGACCGGTGATGTCTCGCTTTCTCGTGATGGCCGCGCCCGTGGTCTGAAAAAAACGTAAATGCTCCGACAGCCCGCCTCTGAGGCGAAGATAGTGCACTGTCTTTCCGGTAAGTCTGGCTGGTGATTCCTTAATGAAATTGAAGTCGAATTCTCTAAGGCAATCGGAGGCCGTTCGGATGATCTGATCGTTGTTGTTGGAGATTCGGATAACACCGCCCTGAAAGCTTCCTTCCGCGTCGAACAGACCCGCCAGAAACCCTCTCGACCAGTCTCGATTCACGGATTTGGGCCATGCGATTATCTCGCTAATACGCAGATACGCCGCGCGCGAACTAGCACGGATAGCTCGCGCCTCCTGTCTATTTGAACCCGCGGCTTGGAAAAGAAAAAACTTCGTCTCGACGCCAAACTCTCGCAAGTAGGCGGCGCTCCGCTTCAACGCTTCGCCATCAATTAGGGCGAGCCAAAACTTGTACTGATTTCCGTTCTTCCGCCCCTTTCGTTCGTAAGGATAAAAACCAAGATGACCGTCGCCACGGATCATTCCGCATAAATAGCCTTTTCGATATTGCGGACTGTCCTGATCCGGAGGGCTCGCCTTGAGCGATCCGATCCCCATCAGCTTATTGTTGACCGTCAGATGAGGACGCTGGGCCGTGCCCACCTGGGCCACATGCTTCCACCCTCGTTCGGTCAGAAAGCGGTGGTCCGAGCTGGAAATGATCTCGGTGCCGTCCTGGAGAGTCACGCGATAGGCGGGCTTGGTCGTGCTCCAATGAGCCAGAACTTTCGTTTTAACGTATTTCCTGTAGTGCCCCCGCCGAACGGTTCCGATGATCTCATCGCCCACATGGAGCGAGGCCAGTTCGCGCGTCGAGCCGTCCGCCATCAGGATGGCCGTGTCGCCGGCCAGGCAGTACACGCAGCCGTGCTCGCAACCGCGATACGGATTCATGCTCCACGTGAACGGAATATCGGGGCTGTCGTTTTTCACCAAGATGGACTTGGTGTTGTCCTTGAAAAACCGGGTTTTCGGCGCGGGCTTCTCCGCCGGATCGGCGCTTTCCTCCCATTCGTAGGAGATCTCCTCGAAACGGTTCGTGGGGTTGAGGCCGGTTCCGCGGCCGCGGGGCGCTTCGGGCATAATTCAGTATAATCGAACGCCTGTTCGATATCAAGACCCAGGCTTGCGCTCTCATTCCCCGCCTGTTACAGTAGCCCACGCCCATGAACTGCCTACTTCTCCCCCTCCTCCTCGTCTCCTTCACCGCCCGCGCGGCCGATGACGCGCAGACGCGGGTGAACCGCATCGAGAACGGCCTGCTCCCGCCCGTCGCGCTCAAAGGGCGGACGACACCGCGATACACGATCGCCGAGCGCATGAAGTTGTACGCCGTGCCCGGCGTCAGCATCGCTTTCATCGACAAGGGCCAGGTCGCCTGGATGCGAGCTTACGGCTTCGCCGACGTCGCGCATAAAACGCCGGTCACGCCCGAGACCCTTTTCCAGGCCGCGTCCCTCAGCAAACCCGTCACCGCGGCGGCGGCGCTGCGGCTTGTCGAGCAGGGCCTCGTGTCCCTCGACACCGATGTGAACGAGAAACTTCGTTCGTGGAAAGCGCCCGACAACGAGTTCACGAAATTTCAGAAGGTCACCGTCCGGCGGATCCTCTCACACAGCGCCGGGCTCGGAGTCGGCGGCTTCGACGGCTATTCATCGACGGAGACCGTGCCGTCGCTCGTTCAAATTCTCGACGGGAAAAAGCCGGCGAATTCGGGCCCTATCCGCGTCGAAGCGGTCCCCGGCTCGGCCTACGCCTATTCCGGCGGCGGCTATACGATCCTTCAACAACTCCTCATCGACGTCTCCGGAAAACCCTTCTCCGAGCTTCTCCGTGACCTCGTTCTGAGTCCGGCGGGCATGACGCACAGCTCCTTCTCCCAACCGCTCCCTGCGAATCTCCTGGCGCAGGCGGCGGTCCCGTACGTCGCGGGCGGAGCGCCCGGCGAAGGAGGCGCGCACACCTACCCCGAGCTCGCCGCGGCCGGCCTGTGGACGACGGCCGAGGACCTCGCGCGGTACGCGATCGCGATTCAGAATTCGTACGCGGGCAAAAAGGACTCGCTGCTGGCCAAGGCGACGGCCCGCGAGATGCTGACCGATCAGCGTCAGGGCCGAGGATTGGGCTTCGGCTTGCCGGCGGGGTCGCCCCAGCGCTTCGCCCACCGCGGCCTGAACTTCGGCTTCGCCGGTACCATCCAGGCCTTCGCCGAAGAAGGCGGCCAGGGCGTCGTCATCATGACGAACACCGACGAGCCGGGCCAGTTCAACGAGGAACTGCTCCGGGCCGTCGCCGCCGAGTACGGCTGGAAGGATTTAATGCCGGTCGAACGCGCTCCGGGTCGATACCCCGCCGATCTCGCAAAACTCGCGGGCGCGTATGCGGCGGATCCGAAGAATCCTTATGCCGTCACGTTGAAGAATAAGAAGCTCTGGCTAAAAATCGGCGATGGCCCGGCCGCGGAACTGCTCCCCTCCGCGGATGGTCGATTCTTCACGCTGGCTAAAGCGAGCACCTACCGGTTTGCCGATGGCGGCGCGCGCCTGATCATCGATGACGGCGCGGTGAGCATGCCGAAGATCTCGCCCTGATGTGCCGCGTCAGCCGTTGGGCGTCATCCGCTCCCATTCGCGCCAAAGCAAAATAGCCACGGACGCCAGCCCCGCGACGAGGCCGAGCCACAGGCCCGTGGCGCCCCACTTCAAGCCGAAGCCGAGCGCGAGCCCTACCGGCAGCCCGATGAGCCAGTGCCCGAGGATATTGATGAGCAGGGGCCGCCGCGTCGAGCCCAGCCCGCGAAGCGCCCCGGTCAGCACCGCCTGAGCCCCGTCGAACACCTGGAAGCCCGCGCCGCAATAAAGCAACGGCGTCGCACGGGCGATCAGGTCGTCGTCGGCGCCGAATATTCCGAGGATGAGACGGGGCATGAGGGCGAAGGCGATCCCGGTCGCCGCCATGAAGCCCACACCCATGATCGTCGCCGCGCGACCAGCGGCCGCCGCCGTGGCGCCGTCGCCGCGGCCCAACGCTTGGCCGACCCGGGTGGACGCGGCGTGGGACAGCCCCATCGGCACCATGAAGGTCATGCTGGCGAGATTGAGGGTCAGCTGATGCGCGGCCAAGGTCTCCGCGCCTAGGCGGCCGACCAGCGCGGTGACGAGCGAGAAGATCGCGACCTCGACGGCCATCGCCCCTCCGGCGGGCAAGCCGAGGGAGAACACATCGACGAACAGCTTCCGGTGCCAGCCGTGGAACTTGAAGCTGATCGCGCGCAGGCGGCTCCACGCGGTAATCGCGACGACCGTGAACATCGTCCCGTTGGCCGCGAGCGTGGCGAAAGCCGAGCCTCGCACCCCGAGCGCGGGCGCGCCGAAGCGGCCGAACACGAGCGCCGCGTCGAGCCCCGCGTTGACGATGTTCCCGAGCACGATCGCGACGAGCAGGGGCGTCGTCACGCTCATGGACTGCAGGAACTGGCGGCAGGCGACGAAGCAGAGGCCCGGGAACACGCCCCAGCGCAGTATTTTCAAGTAGGCGATCGCGCCTTCCGCCGCGCGCGGATCCACGCCGATGAAGCGATAAGCCTCTCCGGCTAGGCTGAAGACGAAGAAAAGCGGAAGCGCCACAGCGAGCGCCAGAACGAGGGTATGCACCAGCAGTTGACCGCACAGATCGGGCCGTCCCGCGCCGAACGCCTTCGAAGAGTGGCTGTCGATGCCCATCACAATGCCCATGCCGATGACGAAGCCGGTGAAATACGTCATCGAGCCTAGCCCGACGGAGGCGATCGCCACCGGCCCCAGCCGTCCGACGAACAGCATGTCGACCGTGCCGTAGAGCACCATCCCGATCTGCGTCAACGCAATCGGCATGGCGAGCTGAAGGACGGACTTCGCTTCCACCCACGGGAATGCCCTGAATCTCACACCCTATGATACGATTTACGTCATGATCGACCGATACCCCGCGCTCATCGCCGCCGAATTGTCCTTGCCCGCCGCCGGAGTCAACGCCGTGATCGGGTTACTCGATCAGGACGCGACCGTGCCCTTCATCGCGCGCTACCGCAAAGAAGTCACGGGCAATCTTGATGAAGTCGCGATCATGTCCGTCCGCGACCGCCTGGCCCAGCTCAAGGAGCTCGATGCCCGCAAGGCGGCGATCATGAAGTCGCTCGACGAGCGCAAGCTCGTCACGCCCGAGCTGACGGTGAAGATCGTCGGCGCGACGACCCTCGCGATTCTCGAGGACATCTATCTCCCCTACCGTCCGAAGAAGCGCACGCGCGCGATGATCGCCAAGGAAAAAGGACTGGAGCCTCTCGCGGAGACGCTCTTCGCCCAGGGCCCCGGAATTCCGGAGGAGCTCGCCAAGGCCTTCATCGACGCCGAGAAAGGCGTGAAGGACGCCGCGGAGGCTTTGGCCGGCGCCCGCGACATCATCGCCGAGCGCGTGGCCGAGGACGCCCCCGCCCGCGCCCGCCTGCGCGAGGTATTCTTCTCCAAGGGCGAGTTCCACTCCAAGGTCATCACCGGCAAGGAAGCTGAGGGCGCCAAGTTCAAGGACTACTTCGACTGGAAGGAGCCCGCGACCAAGGCCCCCTCTCACCGCGTGCTGGCCATGCGCCGCGGCGAGTCCGAGGGTTTCCTCTATATGCGCGTGTCGGTCAACGAGGAAGAGACGATCCCGATGCTGCAAGGCCTGTTCGCCAAGGGCAACGGCGCCTGCGCCGCCCAGGTGCGCCTGGCCGTCGAGGACGCCTACCGCCGCCTCATGTCCTTCTCGATGGAGACCGAGGTGCGTCTGCATGCGAAGAAGGAGGCCGACCGCGAGGCGATCGCCGTTTTCGCCCGCAACCTGCGCGAGATCCTGATGTCGTCGCCGCTGGGACAGAAACGCCTGCTGGCGTTGGATCCCGGGTTTAGAACCGGCTGTAAGCTGGTCATTCTTGATGAGCAAGGCAAACTTCTTCATCACGACGTCATCATGCCCCACACCGGCGCGGGCGGCCTGCTCGAGGCGGCGGTGAAGGTCAAGACGCTGGCGACCAAGTACAAGAGCGAGGTCGTCGCCATCGGCAACGGCACCGCCGGCCGCGAAACCGAGGAGTTCGTGCGCACGCTCAAGCTTCCCGGCGTCACGGTCGTCATGGTCAACGAGAGCGGCGCCTCCGTCTACTCAGCCTCCGACGCGGCGCGCGAGGAATTCCCCAACGAGGACATCACCGTCCGGGGCGCGGTCTCCATCGGCCGCCGCCTCATGGACCCCTTGGCCGAGCTGGTCAAGATCGATCCGAAGTCCATCGGCGTCGGGCAGTATCAGCACGACGTGGATCAGTTCGGGCTGAAGCGTTCGCTCGACGACACCGTGGTGTCGTGCGTGAACAGCGTCGGCGTCGAGGTCAACAGCGCCAGCAAGGAACTGCTCTCGTACGTCTCCGGGCTCGGTCCCGTGCTCGCGAAGAACATCGTCGATTACCGCAACGAGAACGGCGCGTTCCCCTCCCGAGATGCCCTCAAGAAGGTCCCCCGTCTAGGACCCAAGGCTTTCGAGCAGTCCGCCGGCTTCCTGCGCATCCGCAATGGCCGCAACCCGCTCGACTCGAGCGCCGTGCACCCCGAGCGCTACGACATCGTCGAGAAGATGGCCTCGGACCTCGGCACGACGGTCAAGGATCTGATCACGAACGCCTCCCTGCGGGCGAAGATCGACATTAAGAAGTACTCCACCGCGGAGGTCGGCGAGCTCACCTTGCGCGACATCCTTGCCGAGCTGGCCAAGCCCGGCCGCGACCCGCGCCAGGGCTTCGAGGCGTTCGCCTTCGGCGACGTTTCGAAGCTCGAGGACGTGAAGCCCGGCATGAAGCTGCCCGGCATCGTCACCAACGTCGCCGCCTTCGGCGCGTTCGTGGACATCGGCGTCCACCAGGACGGCCTCGTCCATGTCAGCGAGGTGTCGGACACCTTCGTGAAGGCCCCCTCCGACGTGCTCAAGGTCCAGCAGCGCGTGCACGTCACCGTCCTCGAAGTGGACATCGCGCGCAAGCGTATCGCGCTCTCGCTCAAGAGCAAGCCCGTCATCGGCAGCCGCGAGGACCGCAATTCGGCCAACGCCTCGAGCCGGGGCTCGTCCTCCTCGGCGCCGCGTCCGGTGATCAAGCCACAGGAGGCGCCGGTCGGCGCGATGGCCGAGGCCCTGAAAGCGATGATGTCGAAGCGCCGGCTCTAGGGCGTTCCCGCGCAGCGGGCCGCGTCCGCGACGAGCGGAAGGGACTTCTCGGTGAGCTTGGCCGTGTACTTCTGGAGCGCGTCCTTCGCCGCGTCCACCTTCGAGGTGTCGACGAGCCGGCCCAGCAGCTCCAGGTAGAGCTTATTGACGGCGTCCATGCATGAGAGGAAACCCTCCGACGTGGTGCCCTTCTGCCAGCACTTGCGCGTGTCCTCGTGGAAATCGCGCATGGTCGTGGCTAGGTCCTTGGCCTTGAGCGTCTCGTCCGCGTGCGGGATCGCCTCGACGACGGCGTCCTTGGCCTTGGCGACGCCCTGATCGAGCTGGGACTTCACGATCGCCGCGTCGAAGGCCTCCGCGTCGACGCGTTCCTCGGCCAGAAGCGCGTCCTGCTTCGCCTTCACCGCCGCGCAGTCCGCCGGGGCGGCGACGGGCGGTGGTTCCGGCGCGTAGACCGTCACGACCGGTTTTGGTTTCGCGCGAAATAAGCCGCCGATCCCGCTACCGACCGCCTTGATGCCCCGGCCGATTCCGACGGCCCCATAGACCACGCCCTTCGCGATGAACACCGGCGCGTCCACGACGAGGCCGATCGGGATCGTGATGCAGCTCACCACGCCGACCATCGCCATACAGAGGGGGTTCTTGCCGCAATTATCGAGGCTGCGGCCGTTGTTGCTCGCGATCTGCTTCGTCCAGCCGCCCACCTTGATCCCGGCCATCGGCGGCTCGCCGCCGTAGGCGGCATTGGAGCCTCCGCCGTAGCCGCACGCGGACTTGCACGCGTCGTCGCTGCACGGCGGCGACAGAACCACGCCGCAGTAGCAGCCGCAGCTGACAGCGCGACCCTGCGCGGCGGCGGGAACGGGATAAGCCCAAAGGGCGAGCACGGCGAAGATGAGGGCAGCGATAATTTTCGTCATTTCCGCAGTATACCTTTCCCGGGAAAAAACGGGAAGCTACGCCGCGAGGCGCTTCACTTCTTCTTCTTTGAGCTGGATGGCGGCCTGAACGGTCTCCATCTCTTCGCCCACCTTGGTGACGCGCTCGAAGTCTTCGTAAAGCTTCGGGTCGGACATCTCGTGGGCGATGCGCTCGAGGTCGGCATGCAGGCGCTCGAGCTCGGCCTCGGCCTTGGCTAAGGCCTTCTCGCGGCGGCGCGCTTCCTTCGAAGCCTCGTACTGGTTGGCGGCCTCAGTCTCGGCCTTCTGCGCGGCGGTCGGCTCCGGCCGGTTCTTCTCGGCCTCGGCGTCGAGCTGCCCCTGGCGGTGCTGGAAGTACTCGAAGTTGCCGGGGAACACAGTGACCTTGCCCTGCACGACGTGCACGACGTGGTCGGCGACGGCGTTGAGGAAATACACGTCGTGGCTGATGGCGCAGATCGTGCCGTCGAAGTTCTTGAGCGCGCCGACCAAGGCTTCGACGCTCGTGAGGTCCAAGTGAGTGGTGGGCTCGTCGAGGAGCAAGACGTTGGGCGGGTCGAGCAGGAGCTTGGCCAACTGCAGGCGGCTCTTTTCTCCTCCTGAAAGCACCGCGACTTTCTTGTGGACGGTGTCGCCGGGGAAAAGGAAGGTGCCGAGCACAGTGCGGGTGAACAGGTCGCCGTTGGTGCGCGGGACGCTCATCGCTTCCTGCAGGACCGTACGCCGGTCGTCCAGCTGGCCCTCACGATGTTGGGAGAAGTAGCCGACCTTCACGTTATGGCCCAAGATGCGCTCGCCGGAGTCGATCGGGATGATGTCGCCGATGACTTTAAGCAAGGTGGACTTGCCGGCCCCGTTCGGACCGACGAAGGCCATCTTCATGCCGCGCTCGAGCTGGAAGTCGAGACCCTCATAGACCTTGGTCGGGCCGTAGGACTTATGCACGTTCTTGAGCTTGAGGACGGTGGTGCCGGTGCGGCCGGGCTGAGGGAAGGAGATGCTAACCGCCTTCGTCGAAGGCGGGAGCTCGATCTCGACGATCTTCTCGAGCTTCTTCATGACGCTCTGCACGCGGGAAGCGGTGGAGACGCGCGCGCGGTTGCGCATGATGAAGTCCTTCATCGCGTCCATCTCGTCCTGCTGCTGCTTCCAGGCGGACATGAGGCGCTCGCGGGCGGCCTCGCGCTCGGCCAAGAAGCCGTCATAGTTCGTGTTGTACTTCTTGAGCTTCTTCTCCTCGACGGCGACGATGGCCGAGCAGACGTTGTCGATGAAGGAGCGGTCGTGCGAGATCATCAAGATCGCGCCCGGATAGCTCTGCAGGTATTCCTGGAACCACACGAGGGTCAGGAGGTCGAGGTGGTTGGTCGGTTCGTCGAGCAGGAGCAGCTCGGGCTCCTCGACGAGCAGGCGGGCCAAGGCGGCGCGCATGGCCCAGCCGCCGGACAGCTCGGAGAGGTGGCGGTCGAAATCTTTGACCTGGAAGCCCAGGCCCATCAAAATCTTTTTGGCCTTAGCGGTCTCGCGGCCGTCGGGGTCGTTCTTGTGCGCGAGCGCGGTCTCGAGCACCGTCTCGGGGCCGATGGGCGGATTTTCCTGCGGCAGGTAGCCGGCCTTGGCGCCGCGCTTCCACTCGATCGAGCCGCCCTCAAGCTCCTCTTCGCCGAGAAGCATCTTGAACAGCGTCGTCTTGCCGGCGCCGTTGGGTCCCACCAAGGCGTAGCGATCCCCGGCGTTGAGCTGGAGCTCAGCGCCGTCGTAGAGGATTTGGTCGCCGAAGGACTTCTTAATGCCGCGGACTGAGATCATGGAAGGTACATTCTACCTTCGATGGGGGTCGCTCCGCGCGGGCCTTTCGACCCAGGCTACCGGTTATAGCGGTTGTGGTGCGGGGGCCTGGCCCGGCAGACCCGCCAGGCCGCGTAGAGGAGCACGGCGCCGATCAAGGTCAAAGCCAGCATTAACGGCGTCTCATGGGAGGCGCTGTCGTCCACGCTCGGGGGGCTCACGACGATCAAGGCGTTCATCGTCACCCATTAGACGACGACAAAGGCGCTAAAGTGTCGGAGGTTCTAGGGAGCGCCGCAGACGTTCTTTGGCTTGCTCGGACAGTCCGGGGCCGGCCTCGGGCGCCGATCGGGCGGCGCGCGCCAGCACGTCGAACTGGACGCGTACGCGGCGGCAGACCTCGCACACCCATAGGTGCAGGCGCGCGTGCGCGCCGAGGGGGCGGCCGGAATCGCGGGCCTCGGACAGGATGCGGGCCATGTCCACGCAGGAGGGCATGAGGCTCATGCGGGCCCCGGCGCGAAATGGTTTTTCTCCAGGCAGCGGCGCAGACGCATGCGCGCGCGGTAGAGGAGAACGGCCAGATGGCCGGGAGGCACGCCGAGCGCGGCGGCGGCCTCCTTGGGCTCGACGCCTTCCATCTCGCGCAGGACGAAGGCGCGGGCGACGGGCGCCGTCAGCGCGTCGAGACACATGCGGAGCGCGACGGAGAACTCGGCGGATTCGGCCTTGCCTTGGGGCCACTCGCGCGGAGCGTCGGAGGCGGACCAGTGACGGCCCTCGAAGAAAGCCGACTCGCGATCATCGTCGGGATCGCCCAGAGGAACGTCCTTGGACTGACGGCGGTAGTGCTCGAAGATCTTGTTGCGGAGGATGCCGGTCATCCAGGTGAGCTCGGAGGAGTCGCCCTTAAAGCGATCCTTCGACTTGAGAGCGGCGAGGAAGGTTTCCTGGATCAGGTCCTCGGCGGCGGCTTCATCGCGCACGCGAGACAAGGCGTAACGGAAAAGGCGGTCGCCGTGCTGGTCCACCCACGTCTTGGGATCTGATGTAGGCATTTAACGGACCTCCGTGATGAGGGCGGAGGACGCGATGAAGGAGAACAGAGTACGCGCGGCCGCTTCGTTTAAACCCTTCGAGGCGGCCAGCGCTTCGCTAACGGAACGACCCGCGAGCAACGCCTGCAGCGTTGATGCTTCCGGGGCGGCGAGCACGAAGGAGAACACCGGGGTGCCGCCGCTTCGATAGAGAAGGACCTGTTGGGGGCCCTCCCAGTCGGACGGAATCAACGGAGACGCGTCGTTACGATCTCTTTTCCAAACGGCGTGAACGGAATGGTTGAGATGTAAAAGACGCACGGCGCTGGAGAAGACCAAAACGGATTTATCGTTTACGGCAACGGCAAGGTCGCTCGGGGGGAGCACGGCGCCCACTTCGGCATGAAAGACTTCTTTGAACGACCATTCGAGATCGGCCAAATCTTTTATGAAAGGCGCTTGTTTTTTAAAACGTTTATGGAGAAACTCGGGGAAGGAGCCGCCGTAATCCGACAGGTTATGAGAAACGGATGGAGTGGCGCGGGAATAAATTTTGCATGCTTCGAGAAAATCCTCGTCCCCGAGAACTCTCCAGCATGCTTCAAAGGTTTCACCCAATGCCTCGGAGATCCGCGCGGGATAACCCTCCCGATACACATTAATCGCTTCGGCTGGGGTCAGCTTTCCGCCGCCCGTGACCGAGGACGTGAAGGCGGCGGTGATTCCGCCGAAGGCGGAATCGACGAAGCCCTTTTGAATCTCCTTAAGACGCGACGGCATGGGCCTCCTTCGCGATGCGAATCGCTTTTACGGCTTCGGCTTCAAGACCGTCCCAATCCGGCACGGCTTCGTCCCACTCGATCAGCACCGGAACTTCGGGAATCCGTTTAATCACGCGACGGTACAACTCCCACACCGGATCGGTGGGAGCGCGCGAGTGCGTATCGAACAAGAACTTACCCATATCCGAATACCCGCCGAGATGCAGCTGAGCGATGAATTCGGACGGAATCGCGTCGACGTAATCCTCGGCCTTAAATCCGTGGTTCGTCGCCGACACGTAAACATTGTTAACGTCCAAAAGAATTTTGCATCCCGATCGCTTCGCGATCGCGACGAGGAACTCTTCTTCCTTCATCTCGGAGTCGTTGTACGTCAGATAGCTCGACACGTTCTCGAGCGCGATGGGGCGTCCCAGGAAATCCTGAACCTTGGTGACGTTTGAAATCACCACACGAATCGCCTCTTCCGTGTAGGGCAACGGCAGGAGATCATGAATATTCGTGGCGTGCGCGCCCGTGAAACACAGGTGATCCGTGACGAGAATGGGCTCGATCTTGCCGATGAGAGCCTTCAGCTTCGCGAGGTAGCCCGGACGCGGCCCCTCGACGCCGCCGATGGAGAGCGAGACGCCATGCAGCGCGACCGGCTTGTCCTCGCGGATCTTCTTGAGGACCTCGAGCGGCCGCCCGGCGGAGTCCATATAGTTCTCGCTGATCGCCTCGAACCAGCGAACCGGGGTACGCGGACGGTCGAGCAGGCGCGGGAAATGGACGGACCGAAGTCCGACTCCCACCATCGCGTCCCGACCGTCCGCGCCCGGCTTCATTTTAGGAGGGTTTGAACTTCCCGTTCTTGCCGTCGCACTCGGACTTGGTCAGGCTGAGCCAGCCCTGGCCTTTGCAGGCGTTCTGGCCCGCGCACTCGTGACCCACACCGCCGCAGGCGCCCTGTCCCTTGCAGGCGTTGATGCCCCAGCACTCGCCCTTCTTGGCGGCATCGGCCGCGGCCGGAGCGGACGCCGGGGATGCCGTCGACCCGCCCGACGAGGCGGTCATCCCGCCCCCCATGGACGCGCATCCACTCATCGCGAAACCCGCCAACGCCGCGGCCGTCAATTTCAACTTAAGGTCCATTGTTCCTCCGGAATATCGAACAGCCGAACGTCTTCAATGAGTGCCGGAAACCGGCCCATTATGTCAGGGCTTTTTCAGGTCTTCGGAGCGGTCCACGGGCACCCCGTAGCGGGACAGGATCGCGGGCAGGACCTTCGTAGCACCCGCGGCGTCGAGGACGATGCGCGAGCCTTTGTTCTCGCCGTAGCCCGAGTAGTGCTCGAACTCGATGTCCTGCTGCCCCGAGACGGGAGTCTTCAAGGCCTCAACGAGATCGGTGAGCTTGCCGACCGCCCGGCCGTTGACGCGCGTGACGGGCGCCATGGACCAGTTGTGGTAGCCGCGGTTGAAATCGTGGGCGAGGACGTGGGAGAGGACGACGACCTCGGTGCGCTCCGGCGTCGGCATGCCGTCAGCCGAGAGCGAGCGGACGCGGAAGCCCGCGCCGCGCGCGGCGATGAGCTCGTCGGTCAGCGGCATGAACACGAGGCCGCCCATGATGAAGTAGGAGGGCTTGGTGTCGTAGCGGGGGCCGGGCACGAGATCGGCCGACGGCTTCATCGGCAGCTTCACGGTCATCGTCTTGCCGCCGCGGACGACCACGGCGTCGAGCGCCTCGCCCGCCTGGCGGCGGCTGGTGAGATCGGAGAAATCGATGCGCTCGTCGTCGCGGAACGGGATGGTGCCGTCCTGGCCGATCGTGACGCCGTCGATCTTGGTGAGAACGTCGCCCTCTTTGAGGACGTCCCAGGCCGAGGCGCCGTAGGCGACCTTGGTGATGAGCACGCCCGCGTTATCGGACGGCAGGCCCAAGGATTTGCGCAGGCTGTCGTTCTCCGTGCTCTGCCACCAGAGGCCGAGATCGGGAATGCCGTCGTAGCGGCCGTCCTTGATGTCCTTCAGGAAGCGCTGGATGATCGGCATCGGCACCACGTAGCCGATGTTTTGGGCGCCGACGCTGTGCTGGAAGGCGATGCCGATGAGCTTGCCGTCCTGGAACACGGGGCCGCCGGAGTTGCCGGGGTTGATCGCGGCGTCGGTCTGGATCGCGAGCAGGCCGCGAGAGGAATGCGAGTACACCGTCACGCCGACGCGGGAAACGATGCCCTCGGTGACCGAGAGATCGGTGCCGCCGATCGGGTAGCCGTACACGGCCACCTTATCGCGCTGGTAGGGCAGGCCGCCGAACTTGGCGGGCACGGTGCCCTCGAAGAAGGACTCGTCGTCGACGGTGATCACCGCGGTCTCGCCGTCATGGCCGACGAAGGCGACGCGGGCAGGATACTTCTTGATGTCGCCCGACTTGCGCACCGAGAGGTACGCCGCGTTGGCGACGACGTGGCCGTTGGTCAGGATGCGGTGGCCGTCGATGACCACGCCGGAGCCGGTGCCGCCGCCTTGTCGGCCGGGCTGCCAAGGCTGAGCGTAATCCGGAGCGCTGGCCGTGAAATGAATCTGCACCGTGGCGCGGCGCATGTCGCGATCGTTGGACGCGGCGGCGGCGGGCAGGGCGAGCGCGAGAAGAAGCGGTAGAAGTCTTGTCATCCTTGGATCGTAACAATTTTGATCTTGCGGCTCGACGATCCGCCTGTTATATCCGGGGGGATGACAACCGTCGCCAGCGCCCTGTTCACGGCCGTGAACTTCGTTTACGCCGCCATCTTCGGCGGCCCCATCGACGGCACCGCCTGGGACGTGAAGGTCAAGCAGGACGGTTTTTTCCACTGGGGCTCAAAAAAGGAAACCCTCGTCTTCCACAACGGCAAGCTCGTCGTCGCGGGCGCCGTGAGCAAGGGCTACTCCCCCACCCTTTACCAAGCGCGCGATGAAGAGAACGGAACGGCGTTCGCCGCCGTCCTCAATGAACCCAGCCGCGACGCGATCGAATGGTCGGGCCGCGTGGACGGCGACCGGATCACCGGAGTCGTGATCGTGCGCGAAAGAGACGGACGTGTGGTACGCTATGCGTTCTCCGGCGAAAAGAAAGCCGGGTAACGAATGGCAAAATCGCGCATCGTCGCCCTCAACAAGCCCTACGGGTATTTGACCCAGTTCACGGACAAGGACGGCAAGCCCACCTTGTCGAAGTTCGGCCTGCCCGCCGGCGTCTATCCCGCGGGCCGCCTCGACCTCGACAGCGAGGGACTGCTGATCCTCACCGATGACGGCGGGCTCCCGCACCGCTTGACCGATCCCAAGCACGCTCATCCGCGCGTCTACTGGGCCCAGGGCGAGCGCGTGCCCGATGAGGCCACGCTTAACTCCCTGCGCAAGGGCGTCATGCTCAGCGACGGCAAGACCCTGACGTGCGGCGCCCGGCTACTCGACTTCGAACCCGATCTGCCCCCTCGCAATCCCCCCATCCGCTTCCGCCTCAACGTCCCGACCTCGTGGATCGAACTGACCATGATCGAAGGCCGCAATCGCCAGGTGCGGCGCATGACCGCCGCGGTCGGTCATCCGTGCCTGCGCCTCGTGCGCGCCGCCGTCGGCAACGTCACGCTGCGGGGTCTCGAGCCCGGCAAATGGCGCTGGGTGGATAAGCGCGAGCTCGCCGTCGCGTCGAAGCGCTGAGCTCCTAAGCCGCGCCGAGCAAGGTCCCGTCCCAGTCGCCCGTGGGAGGATTGCGCCTCACCTCGTCCAGGAGGCCGAGTAAAATCGCCGACGGCCGATCTTCCCCTAATGCGGCGATCGCCGAGCGCAGGGCCGCCTCGGCCTCTTCAAAGCGCTTCTCCCGGTAAGCGATCAGGCCGTGTTCGTACAGGCGGTACCCCGCCAAGCGCGCCGCCGAGATCTGCCCCGGCAGGCCCAGAAGTTCATAGACGCGAATGCGCTTTTTCTTGCCGCGCAGCTCGATCAAATCCACTTCCCGCGTCTCGACGGCGCCGCCCGCGGCGTCGCGCGTGGCCTCGCTGATCAGGATGTGGGTGCCGTAATGCTTATTGAGCTGCTCGAGGCGAGAGCCCGTGTTGACCGCGTCACCCAGCACCGTGTACTCCATGCGCGCCGAGGAGCCCACGTTGCCGACGATCATCGCCCCGGTGTTGATCCCGATACGGATGTCGAAGCTCGGCAGACCGCGCTTCTCCCAGTCCTTGCACATCTCCTTGAGCCGCGAGCGGTTGTCGAGCGCGGCCCAGCAGGCGCGCCGGGCGTGATCGGCCTGGGTGAGCGGCGCGCCCCAGAAAGCCATGACCGCGTCGCCCTCGTACTTGTCGAGCGTGCCCTCCTGCAGGAAGATCGAATCGGTCATCGCGCTCAGGTACTCATTGATCAGGCCCACGAGCTCGCGCGGAGACAAGGTCTCCGACATCGCCGTGAAGCCGGACATGTCGGAGAAGAACACGGTCATCTCGCGCTCTTCGCCGCCGAGCTTCAGCGAAGACGGGTCCTTGATGATCTGGTCCACCACCGAGGCCGACAGGTAGCGCTTGAAGGTGTTCTTGACGAACACGCCCTCCTTGAGGCCGGCGGTCATCTCGTTGACCGCGCGGGAAACCTCACCGACCTCGTCGGCGCCGCCGGGCGCTACGCGCGTCTCGAAGTCCCCTTTGCCGATGCGGCGCACCGCCTCGGCGAGGGCCACGAGGGGCCGCGCCACTCCGCGCGCGCCGAAGGCCGCCGCGGCCAGCGCGGCGGCGAGACCCAGAAGCGCGACGAAGGCGAGCGCCAAGGTCAGGGCCTTCCCTTGGTCGTCGATGGCGCCCGCGAGCGAGGCCTGCAATCGCTCGAGCTCGCCGCGCGCCGAGCGCGCGGGGCCGATCACTCGATCGACGGGAGTTCGCACCACGTAGTACCAGTCCTTGCCGCCCTCGCGCGTCTTGATGTGCACGCGCGCGAACGACAGCAGATCACCGCCCTTGACGACCGTGCCGGTGGGCTCCTTCAGCGCGGCGCGAAACGCGGGCTCGAGCGCCCCGCCGAGATAGGAGCGCGCCGAGGGTGCCTCCTCGGCGCTCCACGACCGCCATTTATACTTCCCCCCCCGCTGGGCCGTCGCGCCGATGCGCACGCCGCCCTGCCAGTTCAGCAGCGCGGCATCCGTCGCGGGAAGGTCGCGCAGGTCGAAGAGGCGGTCGAGCAGGTCCTCGAGATGGATGTCGACGGCCGCGACGCCCGCGAAAACGCCGTCGGCGAAATACGGTTGCGCGCAGGTAATGACCGGGCTGCCGTCCTTGTCCGGGTAGATCGTCGTCCAGGTCACGCGTCCTTTGGCGACCGCCTTCTTGTACCAGTCACCCTGGCGAGGATCGTAGGACTCCGGGAAGGGAGCGGCGCCGGGGTACCCCAGTAGATAGCCCTTCGGCGAGCCCAGGTAGATGCTGCGCAACCACGGCGTCTCAGATGTGACGAAGCGGAAGTAGTCGCCGAGGCGGGCGAGCTTGAGCGCCTCGTCGCGCGCCGCGGCGGGATCGGCCCCGGGCGCGACGTGGTAGACGGCGTAGGGCTCCGCTCCGACGAACCGTTTGAAGGCGACGGGGTCCTTGCGGAGCTCGTCCATCTCCTTATCTGAGCGCAGCGGCGGACCGTTCGGATTGCCCTTCTCCTTACCAAGCCAGCGCGTCGCCAGCGCCGCCTCGAGCGCGACGATCTTTCGGCCCTCCTCGAAGAAGCTCTCGAGCTCGGCCGCACGGGACTCGACGATGCGCCGCATCAGGCGGCGAGACTCGGCGAACAGGGCGCGCTCGCCGGAGTCGGCGCTGACCTGGCCGGTCTGAGCGCTCGCCCGGAGAAGGTCGCGGCGCAGGTCGCGCACGCGCCACAAGGCGGTGCCGCCGAAAAACGCGAGCGGGACGGCGGCGCAGAGTCCGGAGATAAGGAAGAGCTTGGCCGAAATCCTCACCGAGCGAGGATAACGGGATCACGTCGGCCCGTCAAGCCTGGCTTAGCGTCGCGGAATCGAACGGCGGCGCACGCGGAAGGAGGACATCAAGGAAGGGCGGTACGTCTTCATGCGCGGCGGCACGCGGTACGGGAAGCCGGGAAGAGCCTTGCGCTCGATCTCCTGGCCGATGAAGGCCTCGATGACCGGCACCAGCTTCTCTTCCTCCAGGGCCACGAGCGTCGCGGCGTCGCCCTCGCTCATCGCGCGGCCGGTGCGGCCGATGCGGTGGACGTAATCCTCGGGATGCTCGGGCACGTCGTAATTGATCACGTGGGAAACGTCGGGTACGTCCAACCCGCGGGCGGCCAGGTCGGTGGCGACGAGGACGGTGTGACGGCCTTCGCGGAAGTCGGCCATCCCGCGGTCGCGCTCGCTTTGCGACAAATCGGAGTGCAGGACGACGCACCGGATCGCCTTGCGCTGAAGCCAGCCGGCGACGCGGTCGGCGCGGACCTTGGTGCGCGTGAAGATGATGACGGAGTCCACGCCCTCGGCGCTGAGCATGGCCTCGAGCAAGGTCGCCTTCTGGTCTTCGGTGACGGGGTACAGCCACTGCTTGATCGTGGTCGCGGTCGAACGGGGCTTGTCGACCGAGACACGGACGGGGGCGCGCATGAATTCGTTGACGACCCGCTCGACCTCGATCGGAATGGTCGCGGAGAACATCAAGGTCTGACGCTCGGCCGGGAGCATCTTCATGATGCGCCGCACGTCGGGCATGAAGCCCATGTCGAGCATGCGGTCGGCCTCGTCGAGGACGGCGACCTTCACGTTCTGCAAGTTGAACGTCCCGGAGCGGATATGATCGAGCAGGCGGCCTGGGGTCGCGACGACGACTTCCGCGCCGCGCTTGAGCTCCTGGGTCTGAGAATGGAAGCTGGCGCCGCCGATGACGACGACGCATTTGACGGGCGAGAACTTCGCGAGCTCGCTGATCATGCGCTCGACCTGGGTGGCGAGCTCGCGCGTCGGCGTCAGCACGAGCGCGCGCACGCGCAGGCCGGCCTTCGCGCCGCCCTCGGCCTCGCGGTCGGCGAGCAGGCGGGTCAGAAGAGGGATCGTGAACGCGACGGTCTTGCCGCTGCCGGTCTGGGCAGAGCCGATGACGTCCTTGCCGAGCAGGGCTTCAGGGATGGCGGCCGCCTGCACCGGGGTCGGGGCGGCGTAGCCGAGGGCCTGTATTCCTTGGAGGAGTTCGGGGCGGAGACCGAAAGAGTTGAAGGGCATGAGGACCTCCCTAGTGTAGCAAACCACAAAGAGGCGAAATGTAGGCCGAATGGCCCAGGCGCAAAGACGACGGCGCGCTATATAATGAAGCGATGCCCCGCCGCCTGTTCGCGCTCCTGGCTCTCTTGCTGTCCGCTCCTCTTGCGGCGCAGAACATCCGTGTCACGGGCACGCTCGCTCCGGGGTACGGCGCGCCCTCGATCAATCTCCCCGGCTCGCCCCTCGCGATCTCCCCGCTTTCCCTTTCCCCCCTATCGGCCGCTCCTTCTCTCATCGGCGCGCTCTCCGCGCCCGCGATCGCGCCCGCGCTTGAACTGCGTCCGGAGATTCCGCAGGCCTCCCTGACGGCCCTCGACGTCACGATTCCCGCGGCCGCGAAGGCCGAATTTCCCGGTCGCGTTCCGCAAAGCGCCAAAATCGCGGCGACGTTCGCGACCCCGGCCGACGGCTGGGCGAGCCGTTTCAATTTCCACCCGGACCGGGGCGAGCTTTTCGACGGGGCCCGCACGATCACGTCCGAAACCGGCGCCGTCTTCAAGGCGGTTCCGAAGGCTCCCGGCAAGGTCCGCGTCCACCTTGTCGAGCGCTCCCCCCTCGTCGCGCCAAAGTCCGTCCCCGGCACGGAAGGCCTGTCCGGCGCGAAACTTCTCGACGCGATCGCGGGCATCGCGTCCCGCAACTACAAGCAGCACGAATACAAGGAAGCCTCGCGCTTTATTTTCTCCAAGGCCGATCACGTGACGATCAACGGGGTCAGCGGCGTCATCGACGCTTACTCCGGCATCTTCGTGCCGGGCACCAGCGAGAACGGCGGCGATTACGGCGAGAACGGAGATCCCAACGGCGACGGCTTTCCCGACACCGCCGGCATGAACATCGAGCACACGTGGCCGCAGTCTCTTTTCCAGAAGGCTTTGCCGATGCGCTCCGACGTCCACCACCTGATGGCGACGTTCATGCACCCGAATTCGATCCGCGGCAACATCCCCTTCGGCGAGGTGCGCGGCACGCCCGATTACTCCAACAAGGCCGGCGCCAAGCGCGGCGGAGGGGTCTTCGAGCCGCCGGACGCGGTCAAAGGGCGCGTTGCCCGCGGCCTGCTCTACTTCTACTCGCGCTATAAGGACTCCCGCATGTTCGGACGGACCTCGGTCGTGTTCTGGAATCAGCAGATCGAGCTGATGCTGAAGTGGAACCGGCAGTTCCCGCCCGACGCCTTCGAGGCGCGGCGCAACGATCTCGTCGAGCAGTGGCAGGGCAACCGCAACCCGTTCATCGACGATTACCTT
>CALRXP010000006.1:0-29801 GCA_943372155.1 Candidatus Endomicrobiellum trichonymphae
CACGTAAAGCACCGCGAGCAGGTCCTCCTTGATTTCCTTCTCGATCGGGGAGTACTCGCGGCCGACCGGATCGGCGCCGAACGCGCCGGCCATGCTCAGGAGGTCGCCGCCCGCGCTGGCGAACGAGGCGCGAGGAAAGCTTCGAGTCGGCTCCTCGCGTAACGACGCGTAAATCTGTTCGCCGACGGCGGGATCCTTGGAGGCCAGGCCGACGGCCTTCGAGATGAGCGTCGCGATCAGCGACGGAGTCGGGCCGTTCTCGGGGAACTTCCAGCCCTCCTTGCGGACGGGGTCGGCGATGAGCGCGGTGCAGTTGAGATGGGTCTTGTCATACTTGACGTCCTGCGCGTAGTACTTCGCGTACTGCTCGCGGAACGCCTCCTGGAACTTGAGCGGCGCGCGCGCGTCCTTCATGACCATGACGAGCATGTAGGAGGGGCGGTACCAGCTTTGACCGCTGTTGAGATCGGTCATGTACTTGTCCATCGGAACCAGGCTCGCGATGATGCCCTTCTCGCTGACCGTGTTCATGTCGTAGAAGTTGTTGAACATCCAGTCCGCCATGCTGCCGCCGGGGCCGTAGCGGCCGGTGAAGAGGCTCGAGTGGCCGGCCAGGGCCTCGTCGTCGTCGCCCTGCGCGCCGTTGAGCATGAAGCCCATGACGGGCAGGCCTTCCCAGTCGCGGCCCGCGCCCGGCTTTTCCCAGAGCAGCTTCGTTTCAAACGGCGCCTTCGCGCCGCCTTTGTCCGCGGCGACCAGCGCGTCCACGTCGGCCGCGTTCTTCGCGTCGGCCTCTTTCAAGTTCGCGGCGTCTATGCGGTAATCCTCGGGCCAGATCGTGCGGGCCACCAAGGTCTTCACGCCGTCCACGAGCGCGTACTCGCCGCGGACGCGCACGGTCCGCGTCTTGTAGTACTCCAGGCTCGACGCGTCGTAGAAGGATCGGTTCGAGCCGATCTTCTCGGTGAGCGCGAACGGCATAACCGTCCCGTCTTTGAGGGTGACCGTCTTGCCGTCGGCGGAGAGCTTCACGCCTTCAAGCATCTCGTGGGAGCCGATCCAAACGAGCGCGGCCGGTCCCGACTTGGGAGTTGCGATCACGTCATTGGGGAAATACCATTTGCCCTGCTCCGGGGCGCGGCAGGCCGAGCAGTTGCCGGTGCCGAGCTCGAAATCGCCTTCCGGAAAGAGGCCGAGGTAGCCGCTCGTCAGCCCCCGGGCGGAGGACGGAGCGACGTCTTGTGGAGCGGCGGGCGCGGCGGGAGCGGGCTCCGGCGCGGGCGGGGCGGGAAGGACCGCCTGGACCTGGCGGTAGCGGCCGTAGGCCGGAGCGACGACGCCTCCTCCGAAGAGCTTGGAGCCGTCGAAGCGCGAGTCGGGGAGGGCGGACGCACCCAGAGAAAGGACGACGATCAGCGCGAAAGGGGAGAGGAGCTTCTTCATTAGTCTAATTATAACCCACTGACGGCCGTAATCATGGGGCTTTGGCTCCAAACCGGCTTGGTTCCTATTTTCACTCTCGACGGCCCATGGACTTCCTTGCCGGGGAATTGATACATTTCGCCATGGCCAAAAAAGTCCTCGTTATCGACGACGAACCCGAGATGCTCAGCTTGGTGAAGTACACGCTCGAGCACGGCGGCTTCGAGGTGCATACCTGCGACAACGGTCGTCACGCGTGGGACGCGATCGCCAAGGTGAAGCCCGACGTGCTCGTGCTCGACGTCATGCTCCCGGGCATCGACGGCTACTCCCTCCAGCTCAAGATCGCGCAGGAGCCGACGACGAAGGACCTTCCCATCGTGGTCCTCACCGCGCTCGAGCCCTCCAAGACCCTCTTCCAGAAGTTCCCGCAGGTCGTCGGCTTCATGACCAAGCCGTTCAAGACCGAGGAGCTCCTGAAGACCGTGCAGGACGCCTCCGCGAAGGTGGCGGGCTGATCCGCCATGGCTGAAGAACCCGGTTTCGACGCGATCGTCGTAGGCGCCGGTCCCGCCGGCCTCGCCGCCGCCATCACCATGGCGCGCGCCGGCCTCAAGGTCGTCGTTCTCGAGCGCGGCGAGTATCCCGGCGCCAAGAACGTGCAGGGCGCCGTGCTGTACTCGAAGATGCTCCACGAGCTCGTCCCCGATTTCTGGAAGCTGCCCGACGCCCCTGTCGAGCGCCCGATCGTCGAGCAGAAGACCTGCATCACGACCGAGGACTCCTACGTCACCGTCGGCTACAAGTCCCTGAAGTTCCTCGAGGGAGTGCCGAACTGCTACTCGATCATCCGCGTCCACTTCGACCAGTGGTTCGCCAAGCAGGCCGAAGCCGCCGGCGCCGAGGTGTATTGCGGCATGATGGTCCGCGACGTTCTGAAGGATTCGACCGGCAAGGTGATCGGCATCAAGACCGCCGAGGGCGACGAGCTTACCGCTAACGTCGTCATCGCCTGCGACGGCGTCAACTCGATCATCGCCCAAAAGGCCGGCTTCATCGACGAGCTCAAGCCCTCCGAAGTCGCGCTGGGTTCTAAAGAAGTCATCGCGCTCCCGTCCTCCGTCATCGAAGACCGCTTCCAGCTCAACCCCGGCGAAGGCGCGACCATGGAGATGTTCGGTTCCGTGTCCCTGGGCATGCTCGGCTACGCGTTCCTTTACACCAACAAGGAATCGCTCGCCCTCGGCGTCGGCTGCAAGCTCACCGACTACCAGAAGAAGGGCCTGCGCCCCTCCGACCATCTCGAGTACGTCAAGCAGCACCCGCTGGTCAAAAAGCTGATCTCCGGCGGCAAAACCCTCGAGTACTCTTCGCACCTGATCCCCGAGGGCGGCTACAAGTCCATGCCGCCGCTCGCCAAGGCCGGCTTCCTCGTCGCGGGCGACGCCGCCCAGATGACGAACCCCGCCTACCGCGAGGGCTCCAACCTCGCCATGACCGCGGGCAAGCTCGCCGGCGAGACCGTCATCGAGGCCAAGAAGAAGAACGACTACAGCGAGGCCTCGCTGTCCCTTTACAAGAAGAAGCTAGAGGAATCGTACGTCCTGCCCGATATGGAGGATATCCAGGATCTCGAGCACCACGTCGAGAACTCCCCGGGCTTCCTCGAGTTCTACCCCAAGCTCGCCTGCGAGCTGGCGCAGCTGCGCTTTTCCGCCGACGGCGTGCCCAAGCGCGAGCACTTGAAGACGGCGCTGGGCATGGTCCGCAAGCGCGGCTTCCTCCGCGTGGCCAAGGACCTCTTCCCTCTGCGCAAGGTGGCGATCTAACATGGACATCAAAGACATCAAGATCGAGGCGACGGTCGAGAGCAAGCTCGGCACGCTCGACTGGAAGAAGGCGCCCGAGACGCACATCTCTTTGAAGAACTCCGGCGCGGACTCGCCTTGCGCGACGACCTGCAAGGATAAGCCGTGCACCACGGTTTGCCCCGCGAAGGTCTACGAGTGGGAAGCCGACCACAACAAGATCATCGTCAACTACGAGAACTGCATCGAATGCGGCGCCTGCCGCATGCTCTGCCCCTGGGACAACATCGTCTGCGAGTGGCCCGGCGGCGGCCAGGGCGTGAAGTACAAATACGGCTGAGCCCCCTGGCATAAGCGTCTCCCCGGGGCTATACTGTCGACGAGGCACCCCCCTCATGTCCCGAGGCCTTCGCCCCGTCGTTTTCCTTCTTTTTCTGGCGTTCGCCGGCGTTTCGGCGAGCGCGGGCCCCGACGACATCTTCGACGCGGGAGCCCCGGGCGCTCTCCAGCCGGGCCAGCGGGAGTTCATCCTCGCGCTCGACCAGGGGCGCTATACCCTCAAAGACGCCCGCTTCGTCGACGCCCGGGCCGCCGATCCGGCGCATCCCCAGCTGACCAAGGCCCGCGTCGCGGAGCTTCTGGCGGGAGCAGCGGGCGGCGAAACGGGCGGCGACGATCCGGTCTCCGCCGCGGCCGGAGCCGCGCTCGAACGGGCCCGCTCTCGCGCGGCGAAAGCCAGTCCCCTCGATCTGAACTTCGACGGGGTGGGCAATCATGCGGGCGGCATCCGCGGACCGCTGGACTCGCTGACCGGCGCCGGACATCCCGCGGCCGAGCGGGCCGCTCTGCAGGCGCAATTCGTCAGCCGGCTCAATTTCACGGGCGACCGTCAGGAGCGCGCGGCGATGAGCGCGGCCGTCGAGACGATGCTCACGACGAAGACGGGCCGGGAGCTCGCCGAGCAGTTCGTCCGGGAAAAGGCGCGGGCTGAGATCGTCCTGAAGACCATCGACAATACCGCGGCGGTGGAGGAGAAGGGGAAGAAAATCCTGTCGGGCACCTCCGGGACGACGGATACGGAGGCAGATCCACCCAAGGTCACGCTGAACCGGGTGTTCCTCGATACTGATCCCGAATATCGGCGCGTCGTCCTGGCGGGGACCTTGGCGCACGAGCTCTTCGGCCACGCTTTGGAATCACAGCGCGCGAAAAAGGCGGGTTTTCCCCATGTCGCGCAGTATCATTATCGGGGCGATGAGATCGGCGCGCGTTTGATCGACTGGACGGTCCAGACCGAACTGGTCGGCAAGGTTCTCGACGCCGACCCGAAGAGCTATTTGGATGATCCTCAGGCCTATCACCGAAGCCTGCTGGTGGCGGACCCTTATTACGTGACGACGATGAGCCGGGTCGAAATGCGCAATCCCCTGACGACCCTGCGCGCTCGCCGCAAGATGGTCGAGGACGACCGGATCAAGACCGAGAACGACATCAAGGACGAAGAATCGTGGCGGCCCATCATCGCCCATTTCATCAACGTCCATCGCATCGCCAAGGACCGGTTCGCGCCGGCCGAGGAGGAGCTCACCGTTTATCTCACGTGGGCGTACGGGCATCAGAAAAAGATCGTCGCGATTCGATCGCAGCTGGAAGAGACGATCAGAGCCTGGTCCTCGCCGGAAGGAGTCAAGGACCGCGATGCGCTCATTAAGGCCGCCGACTCGGCCTATCTGCAGGGGCTGGAGGATTCGTTGACGAGGCGCTCTCGAGCCTTGAAGAAGCTGCTCGCCGAGCCCAATCGCGGCCGCACGATCGCGTCCGAGCTGAATATGCCGCCGCTCGTCATCACGGCGCCCAAGAAGTTGAGCGGGTCGCCGATCGATCTCGATGAATTGAGCCGCATGCGCGACGAGGACATGAAGAAGAACCCGGGGCATTTAGAATGAGACATCTGATTTTGTCGGCGGCGTTGATCCTGGCGGCGGCAGCCGGAGCGTCCGCGGAGGGGAAAGTGAAAGCGAAGACGCCGGGACAGGCGGTGCGGGAGTATTTAGTCGTTAAAGGGCCGGCGGGCTGGAGCGCCGAGGAGTACTCGAACGCGGAGGGCGCCGATCCCGTAGTGCGCTTTCAGAGCTTGTCGGACGCCGTCGTGATCCGCCTCTATGGCGCCCCGGGTTCGGATTATCCGAAGGCCGAATCCTTTATGGCGGGCCCGGGGGCGACGGAGGCGGGCGCGGCTCCCGTGGATGCGGGCAGCGTCGTCGTCGCCGGCAAAAAGCTCGCCTTGCTCAAGCGCCGCTTCCCCATCGTGCAGGCCGATCCGCACCGTCCGACGCCGGGGCGCTCCCTGATGGGAACCGAACTGTATTGCCTCCTTCCCTTGAAGGACGGCCGTTACGCCGTCCTGGCCTATCGCCGGGAGACTCCTGTGCCCGACATGGACCGGAAAGGCGAGAAGGCCTGGGAGGCTTTTCTTAAAACGGTCCGCCCGAAAATGAAATAACCGGGGCGGCTGAGCTAGTGGTTGCCGTGGTGGCCGGTGTGCGGGCTATGGCCGTGCTTCTTCGCGGTGCGGGTTCGATGCGCGTGACGGAACAGCATGTACACGACGAAGGCGATCGCCGCGCCTACGGCCGCGAGCAGGACCCAGGTCAGGACAGGGTGGTGATTCTTGACGATCATCGGGACTGCGATTGGGCTCATGGCTAGAAGGAGTAGTTGATGTCCATGAAGACCGAGAGGCCTTCACGTCCGACGCCGAAATCGACGGAACCGACGACCTGAGGCTTGGCGACCGCGCGGATCGCGGCGCCCACGACGGGGCGCGCGTAGCGGGCGGCCGCGACCGTCGGATTGTCGAAGACCTCGCCGAGGCCGATGAACGGAGCGAGCTGGAACTCGGTCGTCACTCCGGCGGTTTTCTTCTCGGCGATCTTGAAGCGCTGTTCGACGTTGACCGTCGCCATGCCGCGGTCGACGTAGCGGCCGTCGCCGTAGGCGCGCAGGCTGTACTTGCCGCCGAGGCGGGGGAGGATCCAGAACGGCGGCGTGGGCCCGAGGAGCTGCTCGTATTTGGCCTGGATCGCGAAGACCTTGCCGTCCTGGGGGTCGCCCCAGGGCTTGAACCAGCGGGTGTCGAGGCCGTAGCGGCTGTAATCGTACTGGCTTTCGTAGCCGCGGATGGCGTACTCCGCGAAGCTCTCGACCAGCACGCCCCGGCCGGTGGTCACGCCGTGGTCGCGGGTGTCGTAGCTCAAGGTGAAGCGGTTCTCGTTGGTCTGCTGGTAGCGTCGGGAAATCTGGCCCGGGTAGACGGTCGAGAAGTCGGTGAAATTCTTGAGGACGCCGTCGAGAATGCGTCCGGCCTGGTAATGCTTCGAGTAGCGCAGGCGCCACGGGGAATCGTGGCCGAAGGGATGACCGAACCCCGCCTTGTACTGCGTGTATTCTTCCTTGTAGTTGGCCTCGCCGGTCTTCGCGGAGTCGGGGCCGAAGCCGTAGAAGCGCTGGCCCGCGTCCACGTTGTACTGGAGCCGGAGGAAAATGTCGAAGTCGCTGCCGGCGACGCTGCCGTCCTCGTACTGGCCCAAGGCCTCGCGCTCGTATTTGGAGAAGGAGCCACGGAGAATGAGGGCCGCGTCTTCCTGCGGGTAGTAATAGTAGCGGTAGGTCGGAATCAGCTTGAAATTCTTGTTGTACGTCACCGAAGGCGCGTGAATCTGCTCGATGCGGTCGTCCTTCGCGCCCTGAATGACCCAGATGGGCATGACGCCGAAGGTGATGCCGCGGTTGGGGTCCGTGTCCATGATGGGCAGGCGGATGAACATGCCGCGCCGGAGCGGCTTGATCATCCAGCGGACCACGGCGGGGGTTTCGTCCTTTTCCGGGGCCAAGGCGGCTTGCGTGACCGCCGGGGGGATGTTGCGGCCGGGAATGACCTCGACAGTCTGCGGGTCGTCGGTGGTCGAGGGCTTTGAGGAGCGCTTGTCCTCAGCCCGCACCGTGAAGGCGCAGGCCGCGAGCAGGAAAAGAGCGACAGTTAGGCGCGAAGTCACGGCGGCGAGTCTATCATTCTATGCCGCGCCTCACAAATGGCGGATTGGACTTGTTCTTATGACAGACGAGCGAGGCTCCAACGGGCCTGTTCGGCCAGGACCGGATCCTTGTCATCCACGTAGGACTCCAGGATGGGACGGTACTTGGCGAGCCCTGAGTTGCCCATGGCCAGCAGGGCGTTGCGTGTCAGGCGCTTGCGCACGGCGCGCGCGACAGGCAGGCCCTTGAAGCGGGCGCGCACGCCGGCGGAGGCCGGGCCCGCGAGTTCTTCGAGCGGAAGCTCGGTCGAGATCTTCGGCGCGGGCATCACGCGCGCGGTTTTTTCGAAGCGGTTCCAGGGGCAGACCTCCTGGCAGACGTCGCAGCCGTAAACCCAATCGCCGACCCCCTCGCGGAAGCCCTCGGGAATCGCGCCCTTGGTCTCGATGGTGAAGTAGGCGATGCATTTCGAGGCGTCGAGCACGCGCTCTTTGGGGAAGGCGTCGGTCGGGCAGGCGTCCAGGCACTTGGTGCAGGTGCCGCAGCGATCAGGGCCGGAGGAATCGGCGGGAAGCTCGATGTTGAGGCCCAGGCCCGCGATCAGGAAGTACGAGCCGATGTCGGCCCCCAGCAGCATGGTGTTCTTTCCTTGCCAGCCCAGCCCGGCGGCGCTCGCGTAAGAGCGTTCCAGGATCGGGCTCATGTCGCAGAACGGCACGGCGTGCAATCCCGGGACCTCCGAGGCGAGCCAGACGCCCAGCTCCTTCATCGTGTCGCGCAGGATCTGGTGGTAGTCCGTCCGCGTCGAGTAGCGCGCGATCCGGCCCTTGCCTTCGGCGGGACCGGCGCGGCGGCCGGGGTCGCCGTAAGAGAAGCCGCACATCAGCACGGACTTCGCGTCCTTCATCCACGCGCGGATGTCGCGGCGCGACTCGACATTGCGCGACATGTAGTCCATCTCGCCGTGCATGGAGGCGGCGAGCCAAGCGTCGTAGGCGGGGCCTCCGGCGGCCGGCGCGGCGGCGGTAATGCCGGCCAGGTCGGCGCCGGCCGCCCGGGCGCGGCGCTTAAGCTCGGCGGCGAGCTCGGCGGGTGCCTTGCTCAGGGCGTGCGGGTGACCTTGAGGATTTTGAACGTGCGCGGGCCGTTGGGGAGCTGGATCTCGACGACCTGCTTCGACTTCTTGCCGAGCAGGCCGGAGCCGAGCGGCGACTGGACGGAGATCTTGCCCTCGTTCGGGTCGGACTCGTCCTCGCCGACGAGAGTGTACTCGACGGTGTCCCCGTCGCTGTCCTCGAGCTCCACGGTGGTGCCGATGGCGACGGTGTCCTTGGGAATGTCCATCTCCTCGATGATCTTCGCGCTCCCGAGCTTGTCCTGGATCTGGCCGATGCGGCCCATCACCTCGCCCATCTTTTCCTTGGCGGAGTGGTACTCGGCGTTTTCCTTGAGGTCGCCCTTCTCGCGGGCCTCGCCGATATCAAGCGAAAGCTGGGTCTTCTGCCTCATGAGCGCCTTCAAGTCTTCCTGTAGCTTGGCGTGTCCGGCGCGGGTCAAATAAGTTTCGGCCATGGGAGGGTCTCCAAAGGGGGATGCGAAGCTGTAATTATACGAAATTGCCCATGGCTCGGGCGCGGGAAAGGCCCGCCATGGCGGCGCGAAGCACCGACGAGACGGGGACGCGTCGTCGTGTGAGCGCGAGGAGGGACGTGGAGCGTTTAAGTGGGGGAGGATTGTTCACGTTGACGCCGAAGCCGACGATGAGCCAGTCGAGCTTTTTTGAATCGCCTTGCGCCTCGCACAAGATGCCGCACAGCTTGCGCGCCTTGCCGTCGGCGCACAGAGCGAGGACGTCGTTGGGCGGCTTGACCGAGGTCGCAACGCCGAATTCACGCAGCGCCCCGGCCAGCGCCTCTCCGCAGGCGAGAGATAGCTCGCCCAAGCGTTCGGGCGGGAACACCGGGCGAAGAAGCCACGAGGCGTACAGCCCGCCCGGGGCGGAACGCCACGTGCGTCCCATGCGTCCTTTCCCCGCGGTTTGAGCGAGCGCCCAGACCATCGTCCCCTCCGGCGCGCCCTCCGCCGCCAGGCGGCGGGCGGCGGCCTGCGTCGAATCGACGGAGGCCAGCCTCACGAGCTTGGTCACGCCGGGGAGCTTCATGGCGCCATTTTACATAGAATCAAGCGTGGATTCGGTCAGCGAGCTGAAAGACAAAGTGGCGGCGGAGGGCTTCGCCTTCCTTGAGGGCGAGGCGATGCGCGCGCTCCTCGAGAAGACGGGAAGCCTCGCCGATTGGGAGCGCTTTGCCGCGAGCTGGGACGATCTGCGGCGCGACGAATATATGGCCGACGGGGGCCGGGACCGGCTGCGGCGGCACGCGGCCTTCGCGATCGCGGCCGGCGGGCTCGCCGCGAGGCTCGAACCGCGCCGTCCCCATTATCAGTCCCGCGAGTACAACGCGCTCAACGGCGGGGTCGAGCGTTGGTACGAGCCTGTCGAGGCGGACGTGGCCGCCGGTGCGGCCCTGAACGCGATCCTCGCCTTCGGGGCGGACTTTTTCCGCCGGCTGCGGCCGGGAGCCACGTGGGCGGTCGAGGTTCACCAGTTCCGGATCGAGGCCGTCGCCGGCAAGACGGGCAAGCCGACTCCCGAGGGCGTGCACCGCGACGGCGTCGACTACGTGATTGCGCTGATGATCCGCCGCGAGAACGTGAAGAGCGGGACGACGCGCGTGAGCTCTCCTGATGGAAAGCCCCTGGGCGGCTTCATGCTGTCGCGTCCGCTCGACGCGGCGATCGTCGACGACGCGCGCGTGCTGCACGCCGTGACGCCGATCGAGGCGGTGGATCCCGCCTTGCCCGCCCGGCGCGACGTGCTGGTCGCGACGTTTCGCGCCGTCTAGCGGCGGTCGAGGCCGAGATCGAGGGCGGGGACGCTGTGCGTCAGGCGCCCGATCGAGATGCGGTCGGGGCCGAGCTTGGCCAAGGCGCGTACGTCGCGGAAATCGACGCCGCCGGACACCTCGATCTTCACGCGCGGCGCGGCGTCGCGGATGCGCTTGATCTCTCGGCGCAGGCGCAGTCCTCGCATGTTGTCGAGCAAGATGACGTCGGGCTTGAGCGCCAGCGCGCGCGTGACTTGTGCGGCGGTGTCGCACTCGATGATGAGCGGCATTTTGGGGTAGGCGCGCCGTAGGCGCGCCGCGCCCGCGGCGAGGTCTCCGCCGTAATGATTGTCCTTGACCATCGCCGCGTCATAGAGGCCGTGGCGGTGATTCACGCCCCCGCCGCACGCGACCGCGTACTTGTCGAGCGCGCGCCAGCCCGGCAGGGTCTTGCGCGTGTCGAGAATCTTGGCGCGGGTGCCTTTGACGCGGTCGGCGTAACGACGGGTCAAGGATGCGACTCCGGAGAGGCGCTGGAGGAAATTAAGCGCGGTGCGCTCGGCGGTCAGCAGGCCGGGCCCTCCGGAGACGGCCAGGACCGCGCGGCCGGGCTTGACGCGCTCCCCGTCGCGGGCGAGCAAGGTCACCCGCGAACGCGGCTCGCAGGCCTTGAACGCGGCGGCGGCGATGTCGAGGCCGCAGATCACGCCCGCCTCGCGGCTGACGATGCGGGCCTTCAGCTTGGCGTTCTTCGGCACGAAGAAGCGGGTCGTCACGTCGCCGGCGCGGCCGAGATCTTCGGTCAGCGCGGCGCGTAGCAGGGCCCGCCAGGCCGAAGGTGCGAGACGCTTCATCTCAGTGCTTCCTCGCGGGGCCCAAATGCTCGGGCGTCACGGCGCCGGCGGACAAAGCCACCTGAATGCCCTGCTGGATGCTGAGCTGGGTCGAGTGGACGTGCTCGCTCGGGACGTAGACGAGATCGCCGATGTAGACGTGATTGGTCGGGATATAGACGGAGGTCAGCTTCTTGTGGCCGTGCCCGGGGAGATCGAGCGAGGTCTCCCCGGTGGCGAAGCCGAGGCTGTACACCCCAGGGCGAGGGAACTCGACCATGACCACGCTCTTAAAGGAGGCCTTGTTCGCGGGCGAGAACGCCTCGGTCATCTGCTTGATCGTGCCGTACACCCACTTGAAGACGGGAATGTGGGTCAGGAGATGTTCGGCCAATTCGAGCAGACGCTCGCCGATGACGTGGGAAGTCAGGAAGCCGGCGCCGAGGATCAGCAACAGCCCGGCGATGAGACCCAGGCCCGGAAGGTGGAAGCCGAGGGCCGCGTCGACGAGGGGGGCCAAGGTCCGGTCCACGCCGCTGATGAAGCTCCAGGCGACGAGCACGGAGAGACCGATCGGGATCAAGGTGAAGAATCCCGAGATGAAATACCGCTTCAGCCGCGCCTGGATCGTGTGTCTCAACGCTTTAGTTTACTTTTTGTCGAAGCTGGCGCGCATGCGCAAGGTGCGCAGGGTCGCCAGGCAGGCGACGAGGCTCTGCACCGTGTAGAGCAGGTACATGAGAAAGCGCGAGCCGTCGGCGGCGGGCACGCCGAGGAAGGCATTGAACGCGAGCCAGCCGCCCCCTGAGAGCACGAGGATCAGGGCCGACAAGGCGACGAAGGCGACCGCGTCCGCCATCGTGTCGCGCGTCACGGAGCGTCCGGCGAAGTTCAGCTTCTCGGGCAGGAAGGCCCACGGGGAGTGGAGCAGGTGCGACAGCGCGGCCTGGCCCGCGAACCAGCACGTGCCGATGAACAAGGCGCCGAGGGATAAGGCGATCCACGCGGGGCCCGTCGCCAGCGACATCATCGTCGCGAACGACCACAGCCAGATCGTCTTCGTGCCGAGGTAGGCCCACATCATCGCCTGCGAGGAGTCTCCTGCGGAATGTTCCCGCGCCATCTTGGTGAGCTGCGCGTACATCAGATAAGTGAAGCCGAAGCCGGAGACGATCTGGATCGGGACCAGGAAAGCGCCCATCGTCGCGAACCCGCCCACCGCGGCGGCGAGGGCGGGACCCCCGAGAATGAGGACCGCGGTGCCGAGGACGATGATCGCGGCGGTCTCGAGCAAGGCGCGATTTCTCGAGGGCATGGAGGCCGCGGGGCGGCTGGCGAATCGGGATTTGAGAAGGAGCATGACGGCGAACCCGCCCGCCTGCGCGAGGTTGCGGTACATCATGAGGTCTTTGCCGTCGAACGCCATGTTCACGGCCATGGCCGCGGTCGCGAGCAGCCCGACGGTGATCATCGAGGTCGAGACGGAGGCGGAGCGACGCGACAGCATCTTGTAGATCTGCGGGATCGTGAAGGCGAAGGCGAAAGGATTGGCGAGCCAATACGCCCCCTGGCCGAGCCAGTGCAGGGCCTGGAGGGCGAGGTGCGGCGCGACGGCTCCGAAGACGGCCGCGCCGGCGGCGAGCGGAATCGAGATGACGGCGATGGTCTTCGCGCGGCGGGTGTTGTTCGGGCTGAGGAGTGACGGGCGGGGCTCGGAAGGTCCCGGTTCAGACGTCGCGGGAGCGCCAAGGCGCGCGGCGACGCCGTCGAAAAGCGCGTTGAGATTTTGCTCGGGCTTCGCCGCTTCGTTCCGTGTGCCTTCAACCGTGAACTTCGCCTGCGGCGGCAGGATCGACAGGTCTCGCGGCTTCGCGGGGAGCGCGGCGACGGGGACGTTCAAGGGGATGGCGACGGCGGCTTGCGGCGCGAAGACGACGATCCTCGGGGCGGGCGCAGTCGCGGTGAGGGTCGTCCCGAGCGATGGAGCCGCGAGAGACGCGGTCAGCGTAGGCGCTGGGAGCGTCGTGGTGGGGAACCCTAACGGACCGGTGAGCGGCGCGACCCCGGCTCGAGCGGGCAAGGAGCGAATTTGCGCCGCCGCGGGAAGCGGGATCGCGAACGTCAGGACGAGCGCGAGGACGCGCCGGGAGATCACGAGGCTAGAATAGCCCCGGACGAGAGGGGGCGTATGGGCCCGACGGGGCGGCGGACCGGTCGCAGGAGACCCAGCGATTGGAAGGTCCTTCAGCCCTGTGATATCATACGTCCGCTCAACGGAGGCGCGATGCAGAAATACAAAAAGGAATGGGTTCTCTCTCTGGGGCTGTTGTTGCTCGCGGCCGTCGCCGGGCTCGTGTACGGCTCCTACCCCGCCGCCGCGCCGGCGGGCGCCAAGCCCATCGTGCCGGGCGACGTCGCCTGGATGCTCACCGCCACCGCGCTCGTCCTGCTGATGACCCCAGGGCTATCCTTCTTCTACGGCGGGATGGTCCAGCGCAAGAACGTGATCTCGACCATGCTGCAGAGCTTCATCGCCATGGGTGTGGTCAGCATTCTTTGGGTCGTCGTCGGCTTCAGCCTCTCCTTCGGCGACTCCATCGGCGGCTTCGTCGGAAATCCGCTGACCTATTTCATGTTCCGCGGCGTCGGCGCGGCGACGCATCCCGATCTCGCGCCCACGATCCCGTTGGCGCTGTTCGCGTTGTTCCAGCTCAAATTCGCGATCATCACGCCTGCCTTGATCACGGGCTCCTTCGCGGAGCGGGTCCGCTTCATGAGCTACCTCATCTTCATCGTGCTGTTCACCCTGGTGATCTACTGCCCTGTCGCGCATTGGACTTGGCACCCGAACGGCTTCCTGCATAAGTGGGGCGTCCTCGACTTCGCCGGCGGCACGGTCGTGCACATGACCGCGGGCTTCGCGGCGCTCGCCGGCGCGATGTTCATGGGCCCGCGCAAGGCGCACGCGCCCGGCGTCGTGCATGTCCCGGCGAACATCCCGTTCGTCCTACTCGGCACCGGCATGCTCTGGTTCGGCTGGTTCGGCTTCAACGCCGGCTCGGCTTTGGCCGCCAATGAAACGGCCGTGCTCGCGTTCATGACGACGAACACCGCCTCGGCCTCGGCCATGCTCGCGTGGGTGCTCTTCGACGCCGTGCGCGGCCGCCGTCCGTCGGCGCTCGGCGCCTCGGTCGGCGCCGTCGTCGGCCTCGTGGCGGTCACGCCCGCCGCCGGCTACGTGAGCGTCGGGCAAAGCATTGCGATCGGCGCGCTCGCCGCGATCGTGAGCAATATGGCCGTGCACCGCAAGGCCCGCACGAATCTCGACGACACCCTCGACGTGTTCCCGTGCCACGGCGTGGGCGGCATCGTCGGCATGATCGCGACCGGGGCGCTGGCCGAAAAGGTCGGGCTCATCCACGGCGATCCCACGATCTTCATCCGCCACCTGCTCGCGATCCTGATCGTCGGCGTCTACTCCTTCGGCGGCTCCTGGCTCATCTACCTGCTCTGCGACGCGGCGATCACGCTCCGCGTCCGGCCTGAGCAGGAGGCGGCCGGCCTCGACGTCAGCCAGCACGCGGAAAGCTACTCCGCGTAGCGTCTAAACGACCATAACGACAAGAGTGATATTTGCTGTTGACAAATATTAGAATAGCTGACAGAATCTATTAGCTTTAAAAGACCTCGCCTCACGGAGCGCCTGTGATCGCCAAACTTCTGATGCCGTGGATGTTCGTGAGCCGCAAGCTGGGCATCACGCCGTTCGCGAAGGTGCGCCGGGAGGGCTCCGTCAGCGCTTCTTCTTCGCGCGCCCGGCGGAGCGGACGGCCGACATCGACTTCAGTTCGAAGAGCTGATCGCGCAGCGTAACCGCCGCTTCGAAGTCGAGCGCGTCGGCCGCGGCCTTCATGCGGCTCTCGATCTCTTCGATGATGCCGGGGAGATTCTTGGCCGAGAGCGGGGCCTCGGCGTCGCGCAGCAAGGTCAGGCCCTCGCGCTTGGCCGTGGTCTGGAACTCCTCGAGTTCTTCGACGGCCTTGATGATAGTCTTCGGCGTGATTCCATGAGTCTTGTTGTAGGCGAGCTGCTTCACGCGGCGCCGGTCCATCTCCTCGAGCGCCCGCTTCATCGAGCCGGTGACGGAATCAGCGTATAGGATCACCTGACCGCCGACGTTGCGCGCGGCGCGGCCCGAGATCTGGATCAAGGTCGTCTCGGATCGGAGGAAGCCCTCATGGTCCGCGCCGAGAATCGCGACGAGGGAGACCTCGGGCAGGTCGAGGCCTTCGCGCAGCAGGTTGATGCCCACGAGGATGTCAAATACGCCGGCGCGCAGATCCTGCAGGATCTGGATGCGTTCGAGCGAGTCGATGTCTGAGTGCAGGTAGCGCACCTTGAGGCCCTTGGTGAGCAGGTACTGCGACAGGTCTTCCGCGGTGCGCTTGGTGAGCGTGGTGATCAGCGCGCGTTCCTTCTTCGCGACGCGGTCCCGCAGGCGGACGATGAGGTCTTCGAGTTGGCCTTCTGACGGCTTGATGATCGTCTCCGGGTCCACGAGGCCGGTGGGGCGGACGACCATCTCGGCGATCTCGCCTTTCGTCTTCGCGAGCTCGTACTTTCCGGGCGTGGCGGAGACGAACACCGTCTGGCCCGCGAGCTTCTCGAATTCCGCGAACTTAAGCGGACGGTTGTCGAGCGCGGAGGGCAGGCGCCAGCCGAAGTCGATCAAGGTCTGCTTGCGCGCGCGGTCGCCCTCGTACATGCCGCCGATCTGGGGTACGGCGACATGCGACTCATCGATGACGAGGAGGTAATCCTTGGGGAAGAAGTCGATGAGGCAGTACGGCCGCTCGCCTGCGGGACGGCCGCTGAGATGGCGGGAGTAGTTTTCGATGCCGTGGCAAAAGCCCATCTCGCGCAGCATCTCCAGATCGTAGCGGGCCTTCTGCTCCAAGCGCTGGGCTTCGAGGAGCTTGCCCTGGGACTTGAACCAGGCCATGCGCTCGGCGAGCTCGCCTTCGATGGCGGCGATGGCGCGCTCCCGCTCGGGGCCGCCGGTCACGAAATGCTTCGCCGGGTACACCCATTCGCGCTTGAGGTCCTTGAGCTTGGCGCCGGTGAGCGGATCGAATTCGATGAGCGAGACGACCCCCTCGTCGCCGAGCGTCGCGCGCAAAGCCGTTTCCATGTAGGCGGGAAAAATATCGATGACGCCGCCTTTGATGCGGAATTTTCCGCGGACGAATTCCATCTCGTTTCGCTCGTAATGCACCTCGACGAGCTGCTTGACCAGCTCGTCGCGCGTGACCTTCCAGCCGACCTCGAGCTTGACGGTACGGTTCTGGTAGGCCTCGGGCGAACCGATGTTGTAGATGCAGGACACGGAGGCCACGACGAGCACGTCCTTGCGCGCGAGCAAGGAGCTCGTGCACTTCAGGCGAAGCCGGTCGATGCGGTCGTTGACCGAGGAGTCCTTCTCGATATAGGTGTCGCTCGAGGGGACATAGGCCTCGGGCTGGTAGTAGTCGTAGTAGGAGATGAAAAACTCGACCGCGTTGTCGGGGAAGAAGGATTTGAACTCGGCGTACAGCTGGGCGGCGAGGACCTTGTTGGGGGAGAGAATCAGCGTGGGCCGGTTGAGCTGGGAGATGACATTCGCCATGGCGAACGTCTTGCCGGATCCGGTGACGCCGAGCAAGGTCTGCGCGGGGGCGCCCTCCTGGATGCGGGACACCAAGGTCTTGATGGCGTCGGGCTGGTCTCCGGACGGCTTGAAGGAGGAGCGGAGGCGGAAGTTGGCCATGCGGGCGTCAGCGCCCGGCGGCCGGGCCCCGGAACTTGACCGCGGTGCGCTCCGCGTCGAGGATGTTGGCCTCGAGGCGGAAGCGGTTCGCGTCGCCGACGACGGCCAAGGTGTTGATGTCCACGGTGGCCTTCAGCACGGCGCGCACCTGCTCGCCGTCGGCCGCGGAAGCGAGCAAGGTGTCGAGATCGTTGGCGAAGACGCCGTGGGCTGCTCGGTAGGCCATCTGCAGGTCGTAAAGCCGCATCATCGCCTTATGCGATTGATACCGCGTGTCGGCGATCGCGCGGAGGGGCTTGAGGTAGACCTGGTAGCCGATCGCCGTCCCGACGCCTCCGCACGCGAGCGCGATCAGGATCAAGGGTACGAACCGGGGATTTTTGAAGGGGGACTCTGCCATGGCCACGTCCATTATGGAACGCGCAAGGAGGCCTGTCAAGGCTCCGGAAGGTGTAGAATCTTCAAAATGAAATCATTCGAAGATCTGAAGCTGAGCGCCCCGGTGGCCCGCGCGATCGCGGAGTTGGGCTACAGCGCGCCCACCGAAATCCAGCAGCAGGCTCTGCCTATCCTGCTCGGCGCCCCCACCGACTTTATCGGCCAAGCCGCCACCGGGACGGGCAAGACCGCCGCCTTCGGCATTCCCCTTCTCGAGCAGGTCGACGCGGCGAAGAAGCACGTCCAGGGTCTGATTCTCTGCCCCACGCGCGAGCTCGCCGTCCAGGTCTCCGGCCAGATCAACCTCTTCGGCAAGCACAAAGGCGTGAAGGCCGTCCCGATCTACGGCGGCACGAGCTACGCCGCGCAGCTCGACGGCCTCAAGCACGGCGCCGCGATCGTAGTCGGTACTCCCGGGCGCATCATCGATCTCATCGACCGCGGTGCGCTCAGGCTCGCGAGCGTGAAGACGGTCATTCTCGACGAGGCCGACGAGATGATCTCGATGGGCTTCAAAGAAGATTTGGAAAAAATCCTGAAGTCCACGGCCCGCGAGACCAGCCACATCTGGCTGTTCTCCGCGACGATGAGCCCCGGCGTGCGCCGCGTGGCCGACACCTATCTGCGCAAGCCCAAGCAGGTGCAGATCAACCGCGGCGAGATGCTGTCGACGACGGTCGAGCAGATTTATTACCTCGCACGGGAATCGGACAAGCCGGAGCTTCTCATCAAGCTCATCGAGTCCGCCGACGATTTCTACGGCCTCGTGTTCTGCCAAACCAAGGCGCTCGTCATGGACGTCGCCCAGGCGATGATCAACCGCGGCTACAAGGTCGACACCTTGCACGGCGACAAGACGCAGCAGGACCGCGACCGCACGATGGCCTCCTTCCGCGAGAAGAAGGTCAACCTTCTGATCTGCACGGACGTGGCCTCGCGCGGGCTCGACGTGAAAGACCTCAGCCATGTGATCAACTACTCGATCCCGCGCGAGATGGACGTGTACGTCCACCGCATCGGCCGCACGGCGCGCAGCGGTAAGGCCGGCCTCGCGATCAGCCTCGTCAGCCCGACCAACCGTCACATGATCAGCCGCATCGAGTACATGACGAAGAGCCGCATGAAAGAGGGGAAGATTCCCACGCGTCAGGAGGTCGGCGCCAAGAAGGTGGCCAAGGTCCTGGCCGATTTCCAGAAGAAGGACAAGTACTTCCGCGCGGCCGAGTTCCTGGGCCCGGACTGGGAGCTGGCCACCGAGGAGATGGACCTCAAGGAGATCATCGCCCGCTTCTTGTGCCTGATCACCCCCGAGACCTTCGAGGACGCCAAGCCGGCGGCGCCGCTTCCTTCAATAGCGGCCAAGCCGCCGTCGCCTTACCACCGCAAGCCCGACCATAAGGGCCACTACAAGAAGCGGCCGAACTAGCCGAAGCGCTTAACGAACTCGTCCTTGTGGTAGGAGAAGTGGTGCGGGCGCAGGTAGACCGCCAGTAGGTTCTCGCGGCCCACGAGCTTCTCTCGCCGCTTGATCATCGCGAGATCCTCCGCGTTCTGCTGGGCGTGCATGCGCTCGATGAGGCGTTGCAGGAAGCCCCGCAGGGGCCACAGCCAGAACGGCATCTCCAGTTCCACATCGAAGGTCATCGTGGTCGAGTCCCGCTCCGGAACGGCCGCGTACCTGAGGCGCGTCTTGATGTCGATGAGATGGTGCACGCTTGGGATCCAGCGCGGCGCGGGCACGACGTCGTAGATCCGGAACTCGGCCGGGGGGAAGTACTCGCCGGTTTTATCGTGCCCGAGCTTGATTCCGAACGCCTTCCAGCTCTGGCGCACGGTGACCTTAAACCCGTCCACTTTCAGAATGTCCAGCGAGTCGGTGAGGCCTTTGTGCAGGTGCAGATAATGCTCGCAGTCGAGATAGGCGGCGACGGCAACCGGGAGGGGGCAGTCGAGCTCCTCGACGACGGTGAAGGCGTGCTTCACGGGCGGCGCACCCAAATCTCGCCGGCCTCGAGCTCGTGCTCCAGGGCCTGAAGCTTCATGGCGGGCGCCGCCTCCGCCTTGTGCGAGGCGTACAATCCGGCCATGCAGGCGAACGTCTCTTTGTTCGGATTGCGCGCGAAGGCGCCCGTCGCGGCGTCGAATTCGTAGCCGTGCCACGGGCAGGACAAGGTTCCCTTTCGCGGGTCGTAGCGGCCTTCGGACATGGGGCCGCCCATGTGGGGGCACAGGTCGCGGTAGACGAAGGGCTTGCCCGCGTGGAGCACGGCCACCACTTCGATTTCGCCGAGATCAAAACGCCGAGGCGACTCGCCCGCGAGCGTCGTGAGGGAGATTGAATCGGGGAAAAAATCTTTCGCGTCGCGAGGCATGGCTCATTTTACGATAGAATCCCGGCGTGCGGATGAATCCCCTCGGACGCTCCGGCCTGAAAGTCTCGGCCTTGTCGCTGGGCACGATGAACTTCGGCGCGGACTGGCATAAGATCGGCGCGCTCGACGACAAGGCGGCGTCCTCGTTGATCGACCTGGCGCTCGAGCGCGGGGTGAACCTGCTCGACACCGCCGACATTTACGGCCGCGGCGCCGCCGAAGAAATGTTGGGCCGTCTGCTGAAGGGCCGGCGCAAGAAGATATTGCTCGCCTCCAAGGTCCTGGGGCAGATGACGCTCGGTGACGATTCGACGGGCGGGCTGTCGGCGCGCTGGATCAAGAAGGCGCTCGACGGCAGCCTCAAGCGGCTGAAGACCGACTATCTCGACATGTACATGCCGCACGGCTGGGACTTCGAGGTCCCGCTCGAGGAAACCCTGACGGCGCTTGAGGCGGCCGTGAAGGCCGGCAAGGTCCGGGTCCTCGGCTGCTCCAACTTCTCGGGCGAACAGCTCGCCGCCGCCCGGGGGCGCTTCGCATTCGATCAGGTCCAGTACAGCTTGGCCGCGCGCTTTCCGGAGAACGATCTGGTGCCCGTCGCCGCGCGCGACGGCGTGAGCCTAGTCGCATGGAGCCCTCTGGCGGGCGGCCTGCTCAGCGGCAAGTACGCCGCGAAAGGAGCGGCAGGGAGGCGCGCCGATCCGGACGCTTTCCCTTACGTCGCGCCCGAAAAAGGCGCGGCGGTCGTCTCCGTGCTGAGCCGGGTCGCCGCGCTCGAAGGCGCGACCTGCGCCCAGGCGGCGCTCGGCTGGATCATGGGTAAGCCGTTCGTCGCGACGGCGACGCTCGGAGCCCGCAACCCCGCTCAGCTCGCTGAATTGCTCGACGCGAAGGAGCTGTCGGCGCGCTCGGCGGCGCTTTTGGATCGTATAGGACTTTAGGCCTAAAATGCGCTAGGCCCTTGGGCTCTCACCATCGGGCCCCGTCGGCCCGTGCGCCGGACCGGAGTCGAGGTTACAATGTCGATATGAGTTCCATGGAAATGTACGTCAAGTTCATGTTCACGCTCACGGTCGGCCTCGTGGGTGTCGGCATGGTGCTCAAAACCCTCCTCGAAACGATTTTTCACGATTGGGACATGGTCGGCGCGATGTCGACCGGCTGGCATTCGATGTTCCACGCCCGCCACTACTCCGATTCCGTCCGCGCCGAAGACATCCTGATGGAGATCGAGCGCGATCACGCTAAGCGCCGTCAGCCCGAGCGTTCGATCGACCGCCGCCGCGAAGCCCTGCGCGATATCCGCGAAGCGGAAGACCGTCTCTCCTCGCCGCACGTTCCCGAAGCCGTTTAGCACTGGCGCGGCGCCGACGGGGTTGGCTACTATGGTCGAATGAGCCTTGAGACCCGCGCGTTCGCTTGGCGCGCCCAACGCCGCCGCGCGCTCGTGCTCGAAGCCGCCGCTCGGGCGCTGGGCTGGGGGCTGGCCGCCGCCGGAACGCTGGCCGCGCTCGACCATTGGCTCTCTCTGCCGCGTCCGTTCCGGACGGCCGCGTGGCTCGCCGGAGCCGTGGCGCTCGGCGTGTATGCTTGGCGTGGCCTGATCTCCCCGTGGAGGACGGGCCGCTGGAAGGACATCTTCGCGGACGCGGCCCGGCGGTGGCCGTCGACCGGTCCGATGCTGGCGCCCGCGTGGGCGCTGCGCGACGAGGCCGGCGGGCGAGATGTTTCCGTCGAATTGCGCCTCGAGCATCTGGCGCGCGCCGACCGCGACGCCGCCGCCCTTCCCGACGCGCCGTTGTACGCCTGGACGCCCACGCGCGCGGCACGATTCGGCGCTGTCGCCGCCGTCGCGGCGCTGGCGCTCGCCGCGGGCGCGCGCGGCTCCTGGACGCGGGTGCTGGCGCCCTGGCTCGACGCGCCGCTGGACCGTCTCGTCGTCCTCTTGCCCGGCGACGCGAGCGTGGACTGGGGGGCTTCCGTCTCCGTGGCCGCCCGCCTCACGCCGGAAGGCGTCACGGCGGGCCTGCGCGGCGCCGACCTGACGCTCGAGACGCGCGGCGCCGACGGCGCGTGGCGTCCGGCGGCCTGGGACGCGGTGGAGGCCGGCTCGGGCTCCTTTGAAACCGGAGCGTTGGCGGGTCCGCTCGACTATCGCGCGCGCTACCGCGACCTCCTCACTCGTTCCCGCCGGCTGACGGCGATTCCCGCGCCGCGCTTCAAGGACGCGAAGGCGATCGTGCACGGCGCGCGCGGCGCTCGAACCTTCGTTCTCGGCGAGGACGCGCCGGTTCGCGCGCGTCGCGGCGACTGGGTGACGGTGCGCGGCGAATCGGAGGCCGCTCCGGCGTCGGCCGCGCTGCGGCTGTCGAGCTTGCCCGCGCCGATTGCGATGCGCGCGGCGGCCGACGGTTCGTGGTCCGCCGGCTTTCTCGCGCAGGAGGACGCCACGCTGTCATTGCTCGTCGTGGCGGCGGACGGGCGGCGGGATCCGTCCCCGCCCGCGTACGCCTTGTCGGTCCTGGGCGACGCCAAGCCCGTCGTCGAGCTGCTCTCGCCCCAAGTTCCGTTGCAGGCCGGTCCGCGCGACACCGTCACCTTGGCCTACGCGGCGCGAGACGACGGCGCGCTTACCCGCCTGGAGCTCGTGATTCATACGCCCAAGGGCGACGTCCGACGCGCCTTGCCGCTCGAGCGCGGCTCCGGCGAGGTCTTGGGCGATGCGCCCTTGGCGCTGCGCTCGTATCCGCCGGGCAGCGTCGTTGAGTTCTGGCTCGAGGCCTCCGACGACGCCTCGCCGCCTCAGAGCGCGCGCTCCGAGAAAGGCTCGGTCGAGATCGTCGATGTCGACGCCGCGCATACAGAGTCGCTGGCCGCCCGGGCGAAAGCGCTGGCCGCGCTCGATCGTGCCGCCGCGGCCGCCGAAGCCGCGGCGAAGGCCGCCGAGAAGGGCGACGCGGCGGCCGCGCGCGAAGCCGCCAAGCCCGTGGCCGGGCTGTGGGCCGCGGCGGCGAGCTCGCTCATGGCGTGGAACGAATCCATGCGCAACGATCCTCGCGCCAATCCCGGCCTCGCCGATCAGGCCGCCGCCGCGTCCGAAAACCTCGCCGCGGCCGGGATGGAAGGCCTGCCGAAGGCAGATGCCGCTCTTCGCCAGGGAGACCTGCCGCGCGCGGCGCGCGAGCAGGCGGCGCTCGCCGAGCAGGCGCGCTCGGCCTCCTCCGCCCTGCGCTCCGGAGCGAGCGTGCAGAACGCCCAGGATATGGCCGATCGCGCCTTCGACGCCGAGCGCGAAGGGCGAGAGGTCGGGGACTCCATCGAGCGCCTCAAGGACAAGCTGACCCCCGCCGACGCGGCCGAATTGCAGAAGGCGTTGTCCTCGGTCGAGTCCGCGCTCGAGGAGCTGCGCAAATCGATCGAGGCCTTGCCCGAGGCGGAGGCGGAGACCGGCGCGGCACGCGAGTTGCCCCTGGGCGGCGCGCGCGAGGCGGCGAACGCCCTACGCGAGGCGCTGCGCAAAGGCGACGCCGCGGGCGCGGCCAAGGCGGCCAAGGACCTGGCCGAAAAGCTCTCCCGCGTCTCCAAGGGCCTGCGCGAATCCGGAAAGCGCAAGGCGCAATCCCAGGCGGGTAAGGCGAAGGAAAGCGCGGGCCGCGTGGCGCAGGCGTGGCGCGAGGCCGTCGCGCGGCAGGAAAAAGCCGTCGAGGCCGCGCGCCGCCGTGAAAACGCGCGCCTCGCGGCGACGGTTCGTTCCCAAAAAGAGCTCCTGCTCAAGACGCTCGACGCGATCGACACGGCCCTCACCTCCGCGCCGACGCCGGAGACCGATGCCGCCGTTCGCGCCGCGCGGGAAAGCCTCAAGGCGGGTAAAGCCGACGAGGCGGTCCGGGCCCTGCGCGTCGCCGCCGGCCAGGCGCGTCAAGCGTCGCTGTCGGACCGGGCCCGCGCCGCGGCCCGCGAGTCCGCGGCTAAGACGTTCGATGCCGCCGCCTCCGCCCTCGAGCGCGGCGTGAACGGGCCCGCCCCCGATCCGGCCGCGACGCGCGAGGCCGCCGACATCCAGGCCGAGGCGCTCGGCACCGCCTCGCGTTTACGCGGCGAGGTCTCCAAGGCCGCCGGCATCCTGGGCTACATGCCCGGCGGCCCGGTGCGCCGCGTGGACGAGGCGATCTCGGAGGAGGACGCCGGCGAAAAATCCCGTCGCCGCGGCGACGCGACCGAGGGCCTGCGCCGCGCCGAGGCCGCGCTCGCGATCCTGCAGGACGGCGACAAGGACTCGTCGAACGGCGAATCCGGAGCGAGCGGCCAGGGCGAAGGCATGAGCCGTCCGTTCGAAATCCCCGGCGGCGTGATGCGCGGCGCTTCCCGCGGCTCGCGGGGCACGGCGACGGGCCGGGTCCGCCTTCCCACCGCCGACGAATACCGCCCGCCGCGCGAGCTTCGGGACGAGCTCCAGCGCTCCTTGAGCGAGCCTCGCCCGGCCGCGCACGATTCCGCGATCAAGGAATACTTCCGGCGCCTGACGCGTTAGGTATAATCCCCGCATGTCCTTCCAAGGCACCATCGAGGCGAACTGTCCTTCCTGCACCGACGGCTTCGAGGCTCCGATCTGGAGCTTCGTCCACGGCGGCAAAGACCAAATCTTACGCGACCAGGCCAAGGCGATGGAGTGCAACCTCCTCCTCTGCCCGTCGTGCGGCGCGGCCTTCGTGCCTGAAGCCGCTTGGATCTACTACGAGCCCAACGACGAGATCCTCGCCTTCGTCTTCCCGCTGTCTTATAAGGCCGAGGAGAAGAAGTGGCGCGACAAAATGTCCGCGGATTTCGCCGCGATGCGCGACGCGCTCGGCGATCATCTCCCCGTGGGCCACGAGCCCGAGGTGTTCTTCGGCCCCGAAGGCCTGGCTCAGCTCCTCGAGTTCGAGGATTGGCGCCGGGACGAGCGCGACGTCATGGAGTTCTTCGCCAAGGACCTGAAGCTTTCGGTGTATAAGGCCAGCCCCGCCTGGGCGCGCCAGAACGCCGCGCCGTCCTGGCTCCCCTACAAAGGCAAGACGGCGTCGCGCGCCTCGATCATTGAAGGCATCCGGACCTTGGTCGCCGCCAACGATCGTCTTACCGCGTGGTCGGACTACCTCGCCAAGCTCGAGAAGGATCCCGGCGCCGCGTTGCCGCCCGCCGCGATGGCCGCGAATTGAGCCGCGTCGCGATACCGGCCGAGGCGCTTAAAGTCCTCGTGCCGCTCGCGGACGAGGCGCGCCTGCGCGGCACGCCGCTCTACGCCGTCGGCGGCCCCGTGCGCGACTGGCTGCTCAAACGCCCCAACTTCGACCTCGACCTCACCGTCGCCGGCTCGCCCGACCCCGTCGCCGACGTCGCCGCCCGGCTCCTGGGGGGCACGGTCGAGGCGTTCGGCCGCTTCGGCACGCGCCGGATCGTCTCCAAAGGTAAATTCCGGATCGATGTGGCCACGACGCGTTCGGAGTCTTATCCGGAGCCCGCTTGTCTGCCCGTCGTGGACGCGACCGGCGTCACGATTGAACGAGATCTGTTTCGCCGCGATTTCACCATCAACGCGATGGCCGTCCGCCTCGACGACCGCTCCAACCTGTTGACCGATCCCTACGGGGGCGAGCGCGACCTCAAGGCCAAGACGGTCCGCGTCCTGCACCCCGCCAGCTTCCGCGACGACCCGACGCGCGTGTTCCGCGCCGCTCGTTTCATGGGCCGCTTCGGCTACAAGGCCGCCGACGGCCTGGTCGCCGACGCCGAGCACTCCCTGGGCCTTGCCGCCAAGCTCTCGCCGCACCGCCGCCTGCACGAGCTTCTCTGCCTCCTGGGCGAGAAGAATCCCGGCCCGGCGTTCGCGCATCTGCACGACTGGGGCTACCTCGTCCTGCTTCATCCGAGCCTGACGTGGGCAAAGTCCATGCCCGCCGGCATCGAGGCGCGTCTCGCCGCGATGGCGCTGGCGCTCGGCGAGGCGAACGGTCGCGCGTTTGTCGACGCCTTCCCGCATGAACACCGCCTGCGCTCGCGCCTGCACGAGGTCCTCGCCGTCTCATTCTCCGACAAAGCCCCGCGCACCGCGCTCGAGCCCTCGGTCGCCGCCGCAGTCCGCCGCTTTCTTCCCAAGCTGCCGCCTGCCGCGCTCAAGCCCTGCTTCCTCGCCGGCGCCGATCTCATCGCCGCCGGACGCAAGCCCGGCCCCGCGTTCCATGAACTGCTCGACGATGCCGCCAAGCTTCAGCGCGCGGGCAAGCTCAAGACCCGCTCCGCCGCGCTCGCCTGGCTTAAAAAGCGACCCGCTTGAGCCGCGGCTTTCTCCGAATATAAAACTGGAATTCCCCGTCGGGAAACGCTAGAATTCCGACGGAATGAAGCGCGCGGATGTCGTCTTCTCCGGCATGCGGCCCACCGGCCGTCTCCACCTCGGAAATTATTGGGGTGCGTTGAAGAATTGGGTCTCCCTCCAAGCCCAGTACCCCTGCTTTTTCTCCGTTGTGGACTGGCACATGCTCACCACCGGCTACGACGACACGAGCAAGCTTCAGGAAAACTCCCGTGAGATGGTCCTCGACTGGCTCGCCGCCGGCCTCGACCCGGCCAAGTGCGTGATCTTCAAACAGAGCGACGTGCCTGAGCACGCGGAGCTCGCGCTCATGCTCGCGATGGTGACGCCTCTCTCCTGGCTCGAGAACAACCCGACATGGAAGGAGCAGCTTCAAGAGCTGTCGAAGACCAAGCGTGAGATGGCTGAAGAGGGTGCCGCCAAGGTCGCCACCATCGTCGCCGCCAAGGGCACCGACGCCGCGGTCAAGGAACTGCGCACCTTCGGCTTTCTCGGCTACCCCGTGCTCCAGGCCGCCGACATCCTCCTCTATCACGGCACGAAGGTGCCCGTCGGCCAGGATCAGCTTCCGCACCTCGAGCTCTCGCGCGACATCGCGCGCAAGTTCAACCATACCTTCGGCGAGGTGTTCGCCGAGCCGCAGGGCCTGCTGACTCCGACGCCGAAGGTGCTCGGCACCGATTCACGCAAGATGTCGAAGTCCTACAACAACGGCATCGACATCTACGAGACCGAGAAGTCGCTCGAGAAAAAGGTCAAGAGCATGTACACCGACCCGACGCGCAAGAGCGCGACCGACGTCGGCCATCCGGAGCCGTGTCCCGAGAACGTTCCCGGATGCTCCGTGTTCGCGATGCATAAGCTTTACGCCGACTCCGCCTTCGTCGCTAAGCGCGGCGACGAATGCCGCGCGGGCAAGCTCGGCTGCGGCGACTGCAAGAAAGATCTGTTATCCGAAATGTCCGGACCCTTCGACGAGTTTCGCAAGGGCCGCGAGGCCTTGTCCGCCGCGCAGGTGGACGCGATCCTCGCCGACGGCGCCAAGAAGGCCCGGGCCGTCGCCCAGAAAACGATGGAAGACGTCCGCCGCGCCATGAGGCTCCGCTAAATGACCGAGAAGGCCTACGAAGTCGCGCTCGAGCTGTTCGAGGGACCCCTCGACCTGCTGCTGTTCCTGGTCAAGAAGGACGACCTCGACGTCCACAATATTCCGATCTCCCACATCACCAAGGAATACCTGGCCTATCTCGAGCTCATGAAGGACATGAATCTCGACGTGGCCGGGGACTTCCTCGTGATGGCCGCGACCTTGATGGCGCTGAAGTCGCGCTCCTTGTTGCCCAGCGAGCAGAACCTCGAGGGCGACGAAGGCCCCAACCCGGCGGCCGAGCTCGCGCAGAAGCTCATCGAGTACCAGAAGTTCAAGGGCGCCTCCAAGTTCCTGATGGGCCGCGCGGAGGAGATGGACGGCGTGTTCTACCGCGGCGCGCCGCACTTCGAAGAGGCGGACAAGTCTCCGAACGTGTCCATGTTCGATCTCATGGCGCACCTGCGCGTCATCCTCGAGGGCGCGGAGGACGCCGACTCCCAGTCCGTCGAGGGCGAAGAGTTCCCGATCGAAGAGAAGATGGAAAAGATCATGTTCCTTCTCGCCGACCGGAACATGATCCCGTGGGAAGAGCTGTTCGTCGACGAGCGCAAGCGGCGCGGCATCATCGCCTGCTTCCTCGCCATGCTGGAGCTGACCAAGCTGCAGAAGATCTTCATCCGCCAGGAAGGCAACTTCGGCAAGATCAACATCTTCAAGAAGACCGACGCCCCTGCCGAGGAAACACCCGTCGCAGACGCTCTTATCGCCGAAGCTCTCGCCGAGCCGAAATCCGAGGACGCGCCGCCCGCCGCCGAGCCGTCGCCGTCGAATCCCGAGATTCCTGGAGACACCGATGTCCAGCCCTGAAGCCGAGAACGCCGCGCCGACCGAAGCTCCCGCCGAGGAAGCCGCCGCCGAAGTGACGATCGAGTCGCTCGCCGCGGTCGTGGAAGAGCAGGCGCCGGAGACGACGCCGCACGTCCCCGCGCCGTCGCCCGCCAACGATCCCGTGCTGCTGCGCCGCGCGCTCGAGGGCCTGCTGTTCATCACCGACCGGCCCCTGTCCGCGGGTGAGCTGTGCAAGCTCGTCAACATCCGCGATCAGGACCGCATCGTGACCGCGGTCGAGGAGCTTCGCCGCGATCTCGAGGAGCGCAACCTGGGCTACCGGCTCATCGCCGTGGCCGAGGGCTGGCAGATGGCGACGCGCCCGGAGCTGGCGCCGTACATGCGCAAGCTGTTCAGCGACCGCGCGACGATGCGCCTGTCGACCGCCGCCCAGGAGACCTTGTCCATCATCTCCTACAAGCAGCCGTTGACGCGCGCGGAGGTCGAGGAGATCCGCGGCGTCGAGGTCATCGCCGCGCTCGAGTCGCTCATCGAGAAGCGCCTGATCAAGGTCGTCGGCCGCAAAGAGACCGTCGGTCGCCCGCTGATGTACGGCACGACGATGGAGTTCCTACGCCACTTCGGCCTGCGCAGCCTCGAGGATCTTCCGCCGATCGACTCCTTCGGTACGGCCGACGCCCCGTCCGCCGACACCGCCGTCGCCGAGGCCGCTCCTCTTAACGAGGAGGCGCCCGCCGCGGAGGCAATCGCCGAGCAGACCGAGGAGGCCGTGATCGCAGAGGTGCCGGCCGAGCAACCGGCCGAGGAAGCCTCGTCTGAGGAGCCGCAGGACGAAGAGAAGACGGAGGAAGCGGCGACGGACGAATCGGCGGCGGACGAAGAAGAAAGCGAGGGCCTCTGGCCCAAGTAGTGTGAAGATTCTCGTCGCGGCCAGCGAAGCGGTCCCCTTCTGCAAGACCGGGGGGCTTGCCGACGTGGTCGGAGCCCTGACGCAGAGGCTCGGCGCTCTCGGCCACGACGTGTGCCTGTTCCTGCCGAAATACCGGGCGATTCGAGCGGCCTCGCTCGAGGGCGGCATGACGCAGCCGATCAAGGTGCCGTTGGCCGGCGGAGTCGTGGACGCGGGGCTGACCTTCCTGCACCGGCGCGGCGTGTCCGTGTACTTCGTGGACTATCCCTTGTTCTTCGACCGCGAGGGGCTGTACGGCAACGCGGGCAAGGATCACGAGGATAACGACCGCCGCTACGCGCTGTTCTCGCGCGCGGTGCTGGAAGGCGCGAAGGCGATCGGCTTCAAGCCCGATGTGATCCACATCCATGATTGGCAGACCGGCCTCGTGGCCGCCCATCTTAAGCGCCACTACAAGAACGATCCTCATTTCGCCGGCGCCGGCTGCGTGTTCACGATTCATAATATGGCGTACCAGGGGAACTTCCCGCGCGCCGCGCTCGAGGCGGCCGGCTTTGGTCCCGAGGATTGGTCGTCGGATAGCTTGGAGTACTACGGCCAGGTCAGCTACCTCAAGGGTGGGATAGCCCATGCCGATAAGCTCACGACCGTGAGCGCGACGTACGCTCGCGAGATCCAGGAGTCTCCCGACCGGGGCTTCGGCCTCGAGGGCCTGCTCACGCGGCGTTCGGACGATCTTCGCGGCATCTTGAACGGCGTCGATCTCGAGGTCTGGGACCCGTCGCGCGACACGTCCTTGCCGCGGCGCTACTCCCCGGCCGACGCGGGCGCGGGCAAGGCCGCGTGCAAGGAAGCCCTTCAGCGCGAATGCGGGCTCGAGTTGCGGAGCGACCGGCCGCTGATCGGCGTGGTGTCCCGGCTGGACTATCAGAAAGGCCTCGACATCGCGCTCTCCTCGCTCGAACGGCGCCTGGACCGGTGCCAGCTCGTGTTGCTCGGGA
>CALRXP010000007.1:0-28737 GCA_943372155.1 Candidatus Endomicrobiellum trichonymphae
GTTCGGCGCGTCCTGTTCCACGTCGGGGAGCACAACCTCCGCTCCCGCCGCGCCATGGAGAAGATCGGCGGCAAGCTCGTCGCCCGTCTCGACCTCCATAAGCCCGACGGCTCCCCCGACCCGACCGTAGTCTTCGAAATCCGAAAGCCCTTCTAGTCGGTCAGCCTGAAGCGGACCTCTTGGGGCATGCGGACCGGAACGGGGTTTCCGCTCAGGCCGATCGCGGGCGAGAAGCGCATCATGGCGCCGACCTTCTTGGCGGCTTCGTCGAATGCGGGGCTGGCGGCGCGGGCGATATCGGACGACGAGACTCGGCCGTCGGTTCCCAGGTGGATGACGATGATCACGGCGCCTTCGCGGCCGGCCTGACGCTCGCTCTCAGGATAAAGTCGCCGGAGCGCGGCCATCACCTCGTCGCGGTTGAGCAGACGCGGCATCTCTTTGAGTGGCGTGCCGCCGTGGCCGGTGCCGCCGGGGACGCCGTCATCGGAGCCTTCGCCCGAGCCGCCAATCTTCGCCGCCGTTCCCGTGCCGCCGACGGCGCCGCCGGGCGTCGGGGCGGGCGGGGCGGGCGTCTCGACGGTTTTCGTGTTGGGGCCGGGAAGCGTCCAATCCTTCGGCGGCTCAGGGGCCTTCTCGGGCGCCTTGACCGGAACCGGAACGTCGGCGACGTTGATCTTGGCGGGCACGCCGGGCACGAAGGCCTTCGGGGCGCCGAGCTTGGCGGGGCCGTCGCCTAAGAACGGGCTCGTGATTTCGACCTCGAAGGGCGGCGGCGTGTTCCAGCTCAGGCGCGGCAGGATCCACAGCGCCGCGAAGAACGCGACGTGCACCCCCGCGGACATGCCCAGGGACCGCTTGAAGGGCGGCGCTTGCGGAGCCCGCTTCTTCTCGACGGTCGAGGTCACTTCCGGCGAACCTCCAAGCCGACCTTCTTGACGCCGGAGGAGCGGACCGCGTCGAGGAGCTCGGCCACGTCGCCGTAGGGAAGGGTTTTATCCGCGGAGAGCGTGACGGGCTGCTCGGGCTTGGCGGCCACGGCGGCGGCCAGGAATTTTTTCAGGTCGTCGAGCGTCGTCGGCTTGCCGGACAAGGTGAGCTCGTGCTTGCCGTTGAGCGCGACGGCGAGCGCGTCGGTGGCGCTCTTGTCGGATTTGGCGACGCGCGGGACCTCGACGCGGATGGCGCGGCGGGCGATCATGGGGGCCGTCGCCATGAAGATGATCAGGACGACGAGGACGACGTCGACGAGCGGGGTGACGTTGATGCCCGTGATGGGGCCGTCGGCGTCATCCGCGGCGTGCATGGGGAACCCTCACGGCCGAGTACCGCAGGCCCAGCGCCTCGGTCTCGTTAAGCAGGTCGCGGAGTTTTTTCTGCAGAAGGTTGAAGGCTAGCACGGCGGGAATCGCGACGAGCAGGCCGACCGCGGTGGCTACGAGCGCCTCGGAGAGGCCCGCCATGACGACTTCAGGGCCGGCGCCGGACTCGGCCAGGTCGTGGAAGGCCTTGATGACGCCGAGCACGGTGCCGAACAGGCCTACGAAAGGGGCGTTGTTGCCGAGCGTGCCGAGCCACAGCAGGCGGCCTTCGAGGTGGCGCTTCTCGTCGGACAGCGCCGCGGCGAGATTGTCCGGCTCGGAGAGGACTCGCGCAGCGCTTCCCGGGTTGGCCTTGACCGCCTTGGCGGCCGCCTCAAGGTCCTCGTCGGCCAGCGCGGCGAGAAAGACAGGGCGAAGAGACGCCAACGCCTTCGATTCCTCTTTGAGGAGATTCCAACGGTCGTAGGCGATCGCCACCGCGCCGATCGAGCTCAGGATCAAGGTCCAGATGACCCAACCGCCGCCAGTCAGCGCCAACGCCATCAAGGGGCTATGGTTCAATTGTCGTCCTTTTTCGGATGGAGTTTCATGAGCGCGGTCGCGATCTCCGCGCGCGTCGAGGGATCGGTCTCGCGGTCGAGATACTGGATCAGGCGCCGGTACTCGTAGCCGCCGCCCAGCTCGCCGATGTAGTAAGCCGCCATCGCGCGGGCGAACCAGTCCTGGTTATCGAGGAAGCGCAGGAGGATTTCCTTGCCGAAGCTGTCGCCCTTGCGCCACATGCCGGCGGCGGCATAGATCTGCACGGCGACGGATTGATCGTTGCGCGCCGCGCCGCCCAGCTGGAGCTGGACCGACTGATCGCCGAGAATGAGCAAGGACTCGAGCGCCGCGAAGCGCACCGTCACGTTCGGATCGTTCAGCGCGCCCTGGAACAAGGTCTGGTAGCGCATGTTCTTGGTGTAGGCCAGCGCCACGAGCGCCGCCGCGCGGGTCTGCACGTTCTTGGCCAGCCGCGCCGCGTTTTCGAGCTCGAGCTGAAGCTGATAGTCCTTCGTGCCGGCGAGCCCTTCGGTGAGCAGGAAGCCGAGCTCGGTGTAACGCGTCTTGAGCGAGTAGCCGGTCACTGTGGACAGGCGAGCGAGGTTGAACAACGAGGCATCGCCGGACGCGGCGGTGTCGGGGCGCGCGTCGAGGCGCTGCTTGAGCAGCCGCATCAGGTGCGCGTTGATGCGCGGATCGATCTGATCCTCCTGCTGGACGCGGGGCGCGGTGACGGTTAGCGGCTCGAGCTGGAAGAGCAGGCCCGCGTCGGCGCTGAGATTGACGGGCAGCGGATCCGCGGCGCGCGCCGCGAGGGGCGAGACCAGGAGGGCGGCGAGGAAAATGTTCTTCATTTGCCGGCCGCCTTCTTCTTGGGCCAAAGCTTCAGCGCCGATACGCAGTACTCCGCGACGACGAAGTCGTTGCCGACCTCCGCGTCCATGCGGCGCAGCAGAAGATCGTAGTCCTCGGCGGTGCCGAGCTCTCCGAGGTACTTGGCGGCGAGCGCCTTCACGACCCAGGACGGATTATCGAGAAATGCGCGCACGCGGTACAGCCCCGCGACGTCGCCCATGCGGGCGAGGCCGGCGGCGGCGTACACACGCAAGAGCGGCTCGGTGTCGCGCTCGGAGGCGGCGGCCAGCAGCGGCATCGCCTCGCGCGGGTGTTCGAAAACGACGAGCGCCTCCAGCGCTCCGAAGCGCACGCCGGGATCAAGATGGATCAACGCTTCGTTAAAGACCTGCAGGTACTTGAGATCGTGGGTGCGCGCCAGCGCGATGAGCGCGGCGGCGCGGGACTCGTTATCGCGGTCCCAGCGGGAGAGCTCGAGCAACTGGGCGCGGAACGCGGGGTCGGTGCTGCGCGCGAAGGCCTCGCCCAGCGGAATGCCGACATTCAGGAAGCGGTTGCGCAACGTGTAGCCGATGGGCGAGCCGACGGTCAGGATGTCGGCGACGGGCGTTCCCTCGATTTTGGTCAGGTCGCGCTTGAGGCTGCGCCGGTCCTCGGCAAGTCTGATGAGAGCGTTGGAGATCGCCGGGTCGAGCCGGGTCTCGCCGGGTGCCAGCGGGGACGTTCCGGGCGCGGGCGCGCCGTACGCCGACGGCATGTCGGTGCGCACGTTAACCTCGCCGCAGCCGGGCAAGAGCGCGAACAGAAGTAGAGGGCTCAGCTTGAAGGCGAGTCTCATCCTCATTAGTATGGCTTATCCTTTCGGATTTCTCCACGGTCCGACGCGTGAATTTAATTCGGACGAAATAATTCTGACATCGAGCCCGGCTAGACTATTCATGTCGGCGCGACAGCATTGACCCCAACACGATAACACCAGTTCGCGTCGACCCCACCAGGAGCGCCCGCCCGGAACCTATACGGTTCCGGGCGGGCCATCTCTTTATAGCCCCTGTGGAAGCGGCTTCTCGATGGTCTGGAAAGGCTTGAACAGGCGTTCGATCCAGCGCGCGTCCATGTCGTCGAACGCCGCGGTCGAGCGGGCCTCGAAGACGGCCCACACGCGCGCGTTCTTGTCGAGCACGGGCACGTAGATCTTCTCCCCCGCGCGCACCGGCTCGGTGGTGCGGATCGCGTCGGAGAAGGGACCTTCATTGGGTACGGCGGCGGTCGCGGGCTCGGGCCGGGCGGGGCCGGGCTGGAAGGCCTTGCCGTCGGGCTGAAGCAGCCAGAAGCCGCACCACGTCCACGGCTTCTCGAAGGAGTCCCACAGCGCGTCGGCGAGCTCGCGGGTCATGCGTTCGCTCTGCAGCGCGCGCCGGCGCCACTTGAGGTCGAGCGTCGACTTGATCTTATCGTAGCGCGCGCGCGAAGGGCGGTCGCGAATGTCCTTGGGCGGCTGAGTCTCGCGATATTCGTCGGTCATTTTCCCTTCTCCAATACGACCAGCTGCCCGCAGGCGCCGTCGATGTCGCGCCCGAGGTTCTGGCGCACGGTGGATTTGTAGCCGCCGTCGAGCATGCGCTTCTGGAACTCGCGCGCGTCGTTCTCGTCGGTGGGCTTGTGTGGCGTGTCGGTCTGGTTGAAGACGATCAAGTTGACGTGCAACAGCTCCTTCGGGCCGACCGTGGCCAGCCACTTCACCAGCGCGTCGGCGTCCTCGGGGCGGTCGTTCTCTCCCTTGAGCAGGACGTACTCGAAAAAGATCTTGCGGTTGGAGGAGCCGATGTACTCCTTGAGGGCCGCCGCGAGCGCTTCGAGGTTGTACGCCTTATTCATCGGCACGAGCCGCGTGCGCAGGGGGTCCGTGGCGGCGTGCAGCGAGATCGCGAGGTTGACCTGCGGGAAGTCCTTGCCGAAGGCGACGATTTTCGGTGCGACGCCGGAGGTCGACACCGAGATGTGCCGGGAGCCGATGCCGAACTGGCGCTGGTCGATCAAGGCGCGGAGGCTGGCGGCGACCTGGTCGTAGCAGGCGAACGGCTCGCCCATGCCCATGTACACGACGTTGTCGAGACGACCCGGGAGCTTGTTCTTGGCCATGTACTGCCGCCAGAAAAGCACCTGGTCGGTGATCTCCTCGGGCGTCAGGCTGCGCGTCAGACCCATGAGCCCCGTGGCGCAGAAGGTGCAGGCAACGGCGCAGCCGACCTGAGAGGAGATACACGTGGTCCAGCGCGTCTCGGACGGCCGAAGGAGCACGGTTTCCACGACCTTCCCGTCCGAGAGATCAAGAAGGGCCTTGTGCGCGCGCCCATCGCCGGAGACGTCCACGCGGCGGAGCTTGACGCTCATGAACGGCAGCTTCTCCGCGAGCGCCTTGCGCGCCTCGGCGGGCAGAACCTTGATGTCCTCGTAAGATTCGACGGACTGGCCGAAGACGGCCTGGCGCACCTGCTCCCAGCGGAACTTGGGTAGGCCGAGGGCGGTCAGCTCCGCTTGGACCTTGGCGGAGTCCACTAGTACGTCAGCTCCCGCACGTGCTTGTTCTCAAGAATCAGACGCACGACGCTCTTTTGCTCGAGGCGGGGCCCGGAGACGTACCACTCGCTGTAGTAGTTCCCCGCCTTCTTCATCAGCTTGCGGCGCAGGACCTTGACGTCGGAGTTCCGGAAGATGGTCTTGATCTGCTCGAGGCCGTCATCGTCGAGGTCCGAGGTGATCTTGAACGTGTGGCGCTGACGCAACTCGTCGATCATCGTGTCGAGATGCGGGAACACCGATTGAATCACCAGCACCAGCGCCGTCGCCGCCGCGCCGAGGGAGTAGTGCCCGAAGCCGACGGTCATGCCGATCGCGGCGACCACCCAGATGGTGGCGGCCGTCGTCAGGCCGGTGACGTGCTCGCCCTCGCGCATGATCGCGCCGGCACCGAGAAAGCCGATGCCGGAAACGATCTGGGCGACGATGTGCGCGTCCTTGATGTCGAAGATGCGAACCGACATGATCGTAAAGAGAGCCGCCCCGATGCAGATGAGGATATTGGTGCGAAGTCCGGCGGCCTTGTCGCTGAGCTCGCGCTCGAGGCCGATAAAGGCCCCTAGAATGAGGGCGACGGAAAGGCTAAGCAAGTCCTGGGCGAACGGCGTCATGGTTCCTCCGTGAACCGGCGAAAACAAGCTCCGCCGCGCGCCGTCCGGAACGCACGCAGTCGGGCAGGCCGACGCCGCCGTACGAGGCGCCGGCGAGAATGAGGCCTTGATGGCTCTTGAGGCACGAGCTCAGGCGATCGAGGCGGCGCGAGTGGCCGACCTCGTACTGCGGGTTGGTCTTGATCCAGCGCGTGGTCTTCATCGCCAACGGCTGCGCGCCCTTGAGGTCGAGCACCTTGTCGAGATCGGCGCGCACGCGCGACTCAAGGCGCGTGATCGCGCCCTCGGCGTCCGCGTCGCGGCCCGCTCCGCCGATGAAGGCGCGCACGGTGGTGCGCCCGGCGAGCGCCCGGGCCGGGAACTTCGCCGAGGAGTAGGTCGCGGCGGTGACGGTCAGGCCTTCGCCGCGAGGCGCGAGGAAGCCGAAGCCCTTCGGCCGGCGCGGCACGTCTTTGTCGTCGTAGATCAGGACCGAGGTCGCGGTGGACGAGGTCGTGAACTCGCGCAGGCGCATCGAGAGCTCGGGATCGAGCCCTTCGACGATGTCGCCGAGCGCCCCGGCGGGCAGGGCGGAAATCACCGCGTCGGCGTCGAGCACCGCGTTGGGCGTGACGATCTCCCAGCGGCCGTCGCGGCGCCGCACGGCCGTCGCGGGCGTGTCCGTGCGCACGCAGCGCGGCGGCAGGCGCCGCTGCAGGGCGTCGACGACCATCGACAGCCCGCCCTTGAGAGTCATGAACGTGGTCAAGCCGGGACGAGGCGCCGCGCGCTTGGTTCCGAGCCAGCCCAGCCACATCGACTTCACGAGCCCGCCCTTCTTCTCCATCTCGAGCAGCTGCGGGAAGGTGCTGCGCACGCTCATCTTCTCAGGGTCGCCGGCGTAGATCCCGGCGAGCATCGGAGCGACCAGGCGCTCGAGGGCCTCGGGCCCCAGGCGGCGGCGCGTGAAATCGGCCAACGATTCGTCCTCGCCGTCCCGGCGGACGGGGCGCAGCGGCTCGAGCGCCATGTGCAGCTTCGCGGCGGGCGAGAACAAGGACGTGAAGGCGAACGGGAGGATCCGCGTCGGCGCGATCAGGTTCATGCCCGCGGGCATCGGCACGAGACGTCCGCCGAGAAGAATGTCCACGCCGGCGTCGGGTCCGGTGCCGATCAGCTCGGTCTCAAGGCCGAGCTCGCGCACCAACTCGAGCATCTCCGGCTTGGTCGTCAGGAAGCTGTCGGGGCCGGTCTCGAAGATCTGGCCGTCGATCGATTCGGTCCGGATCTTGCCGCCGACGGACTTGCCGGCCTCGAGCACGGTCACCTCGATCGGGTGGCCGCGCTTGACGAGCTCGTAGGCCGCGACGAGGCCGGAGATGCCGCCGCCGAGGACGACGACCTTCTTCGTCGCCGGCGCTCGCTGACCGGGTCTCATGCCGCGCTCAGCTCGTGGACCCAATCCGCGACGCGTCGCACGCTGTCGACCGGCACCGTCGGCAGAATGCCGTGGCCGAGATTAAAAATATGTCCTTTCCGTCCGCCGTTGCGGTCGATGATGTCTTTGACGGCGGCCTTCAGGGCTTTTTTGCCGGAGAACAGGAGAATCGGATCAAGATTTCCCTGAATGGCCTTCTTGCCGATGCGCTTACGCGCGACGTCGAGGTCGATGCGCCAGTCCACGCCGATGACGGAGCCGCCCGCCGAGGCGAAATCTTCCAGGAACCCGTTCGTGTCCGTACCGAAGGAGATGACCGGCACGCCGGTCTTTTCCAGGCGGTCGAGCACCCACTTCGAGTGCGGGCGCACGTGGCGCCGGTACTGATCCGGGGACAGGTTGCCGATCCAGGAGTCGAACAGCTGGACGGCCTGCGCGCCCGCCGCGACCTGCGCCTCGAGATACTCCGCGGTCACGGTCCTGACCTTCTTCATCAGCGCGTCCCACAGGTCGGGGCGGTCCGTCATCATCGCCTTCGTGTATTTATAATGGTCGGAAGGGCCGCCCTCAATCATGTAGCTCGCGACGGTGAACGGCGCGCCGGCGAAGCCGATAAGGGCGTGCTTGCCCTCGGTCTCGCGACGGATCAATTTCACGGCCTGGAACACGCAGTCGAGCTCCGCCGCCGCGCCCGCGACCTTCAGGCGCTTGATGTCGGCTTCGGTGCGCACGGGGTTCGAGATGCTCGGACCCGGGGCGAACTTGAGCTTGAGGCCCATCGGCTCCAAAACGAGAAGAATGTCGGCGAATAAGATCGCCGCGTCGACGGGCAAGGCGCGCAGGGGCTGCAAAGTCACCTCGCAGGCGAGCTCGGGCGTTTTGGCCAGCTCGAGGATGGAATGCGTCTTACGCAGCTCGCGGTACTCAGCCATGTACCGCCCGGCCTGACGCATGAACCAGACCGGAGTCGCGTCGACCGGCTGGGAACGGCAGGCACGCAAAAAGCGCAGGTTTTCTTTGGCCATTCGCTCATAATACCAATTACGTCGAGGGCGAATCAGGTAGCGAGGAGGGTGTCGGCGGTGCGCAGGAGGGTGAGCAGGGACTCGTCCGTCTTGGCGCGCAGAATCTTGCGGCGCAAGGTCTCGTTCATGATGAGGGAGGCGATGCGCTGGAGGACCTTGAGCTGCATGGTCGGCGTCTCGAGCGGGGTGAGGATTAGAAAAACGAGGCGCAGGGGCGCCCCGTCGGGGGTGGGCAGAGGCGGAGCCTTGGCGAAGCGGCCGACGGCGATCATCGGCGTCTTGAGTCCGGGCAGGCGCGCGTGCGGGACCAGCACGCCGTGGCCGACCGCGCTCGCGAACTTGAGCTCGCGCTCCCAGACGGCGGCGAAGGCGGTCTCAGCGTCGAGCTCGGGGTTGGCGGCCTTCATCTTGTCCATCAAGTGGCGGATGGTGGCCTTGCGCTCCGTCGTGGGCAGGTTCGCGTCCACGGCGGCGCGCGAGAAGAACTCGCCCGTGACCAGGCCGGTGACCTTCTCGAACTCGTCGCGGATCTCGCCCACCAGCTCCTCTAAGATATCCTCGAGAGTGATCAGGCCCATGATGCGGTTGAGGCCGTCGCGTACGACCGCGAGGTGGACGCCCTTGTCGGGAATCGTCTTGAGCAATTTCTCGAGCAGCTCTGTGTCGGACACTTCGTAGAGGTCGCGCCGCAACTTCTTGAGGTCGGGCTCCGCGCCGACGTCCTCGAATATCAGGTCCTTGATGTGCACGAAGCCGATCGCGCTGTCGAGATCGGTCTCGCACAGCGGGTAGCGCGAGTAGCGCTTGTCGCGGATGACGGCCAGATTTTCCGCCCAGGGCTTGGCGAGCGACAGATAAGCGATGCGCTCGCGCGGGCGCATGGCGTCGGAAACCTTGGAAGAGCCGAAATCGAAGAGGTTTTCGAGCAGCAGCAGACGCTCGAGCGGCATCGCCCCCCGCTCCTGCGTCTCGCCCAGGAGGACACGCATCTCGTCGACGGTGACCGAGTGATCGGCCTCGGCCGCGGGCTTCGCGCCGAAAATATGGAGGATGCCCTTTGACGACGCGGACAGGAAGCGCACGGGCCACTGAAGAAACGCGGCGAAGCCCTTGAGCGGAATGACGCCCCACAAGGCCACGACTTCGGCGAACTGGATGCCGAGCGTGCGCGGCACGAGCTCACCGAGCACGATGTGAAACCACGACAGGATGCCCAGCGAGACGACGAAGACCAGCGCGTGAAAAACGACCGGCGGCAAGGCATTGGCGGGATGAGGCATCGCGGCGCTGACCGCGGCGGCTACGGCGGGCTCGCCCACCCAGCCGAGCGTCAGGGACAGCAAGGTGATGCCGACCTGGCACGCCGCCAGGTAGTCGTCAAGCCGCGTCAGCACGCCTTGGACCGCGACTGCCCGGCGGCTGCCTTTGCGCGCCAGCACCTCAATGCGCGACGGGCGCACGCGCACCAGCGCGAACTCCATGAGCACGAAGAGCGCGTTGGCGGCGATGAGGGCGACGACGAGGAGCATCAGCATGGCGCGGGGATTATAGCCCTTCCAGGCGCCGGGCATCGGCCTTGAGCTTCTGGAAATCCACTTTGCCGCTGCCGAGCAACGGGAACTCCTCGACTTTGTGGAAGTTGGATTTGTCCGGCAGCCAGAGCTTGGGCAGGCCGGTCTCGGCGATCTTCTTCAAGACGCCCTCGACGTCGACGTCCCCCTTATAAAGGACGACCAGCCGCTCGCCGCGCTTGTCGTCGGGAACGCCGCCCACGACGAAGGTTTGATCGAGCAGCCCCAGCGCCTCGTGCAGGCTTTCCTCGACCTTGATGTGCGGAACCATCTCGCCGCCGACCTTCGAAAAACGGGAGAGGCGGTCGGTCAAGGTGACGAAGCCGTCCTCATCGATCTTGGCGATGTCGCCGGTGACGTAGTAGCCGTCCTTGATGACCTCGGCGGTCTTCGCCGGATCGCCGAGGTAACCCTTCATCACGTTCGGGCCTTTGACGAGAAGCAGGCCGGGCTGGTCCGCACCGAGCTCCTTGCCGGTCTCAGGATCGACGACCTTGATGAACACGCCGGGCAGGGGCTGGCCGACGCTGCCGATCTTCGTGCCGGTCTGATGGATGCCCGGCCATTCGATGTCGGGGATGTTCACGGCCGCAACGGGAGACAGCTCGGTGGCGCCGTAGCCCTCGAGCGGGGTGATGCCGTATTTCTCGGCAAAGGCCTTGGCCACCTCCGCGCGCAACTTCTCCGCGCCGACGACGACGCGTTTGAGAGTTTTGAACTTCTCCGCCTCGACGCGGCGCATCCAGGCGAGGAGGAAGGTGGGGGTGCCGAGCATGCACGTGATCTTGTATTGCTCGGTGAGGTGGCCGATGGTGCGGGCGTCGAGCGGATTGAAGTGATACACCGCCCCCATGCCCAGGCGTAACGGCATCCAGAGCGTCACGGTGAAGCCGAAGGAATGGAAGAACGGGAGGGCGCCCATCATGCGGTCGTTCGCGCCGAATTGAACGACCTGGGCGACGGCCTCCAGGTTCGCGAGGATGTTGGAGTGAGTGAGCATCACGCCTTTGGGGGTGCCGGTGGAGCCGCTGGTGAACATGATGGTTGCAAGACTATCCAAAGGCACGCGGGCCCGAGACAGCAGGGTCCGTTCGAGCACGGCGCTGGGAACGAGTAGAAATATGGCCGCGTAAGCGGCCTTAGCCGTTGATGTGATCGATGGGGCGAGATCCTCGACGTATAATTTTTTGCCGTCGGGCTCCCAACCGAGTTTTTCGGAGAACTTGCGCGAGCAAACGACGGTGCGAATGCCGGCCTTTGCGATGCATGCATCCACAACCTCTTTGCTGGCCGTGTAATTTAAATTTATGGCGACCTTGCCGTGCAAAAGGAGACCTGCGTTAACGAGCGCGGCGGGCACGGACGGAGGGAGAAAGATCCCAGTGTTTTCCTCGCCTTCGGCGAGGTTTACGGAAACGGATTTGCCTAACAGATAGGAACCCGTCAGGGATTGAATGGCATTCAAATGGGTCCCGCTCGAATCCGCGACACTTAATGCAAACGGCTTTGCCTTTGCCTGGCGGGAGAACGCCAAGGGCAAAGGCGGAGAGTCGGAGAGGCGATGGGTGAAGGCCTCGGCACCCAAAGCCAAGATTGCCTGACGAACTTCGAAGGCCGACGACGTGCTTGGCAACGGCTTACCGAAACTGACGGTGACCTTGTAGGGAACCCTACGCGGCCACTTGAAAATTATTTTTCCTTCGGAAAAACTGAAGATGCTTCCCCACACTTGATCGAGATGCACAGGAACAATCGGAACGTCCACTCCGTGGACCATGCTCTCGAATCCGCGTTTAAATCTCTGCATCTGACCATGACGGCTTATTTCGCCTTCGGCGAAAATACACACCGCTTCACCCGACATCATGTACTCACGTGCGCGCTTGAAAGAAGCCACCAGGGCCTTCGGCCCGTCCGAACTAGAAACCGGAATACATCCCATCGCCCTAAAAAACCACCCCGCCACGGGCATCTCATAAAAAGCGCGCAGCATCAAAAAGCGGATCAGCCGTTGATTGGCCATGGCGATTAATATCGCGTCCACGAAGGACACGTGATTGGCCACGAGCAGCACCGGCCCCTCGAGCGGCACGTTCTCCTGGCCTACGGAGCGGATCGTGTATACGCAATGGGTGAGGGGCAGCGCGAGCAATCTCAGGAAGAAGTCGGGCAGGCGGCGCAGGAGCTCGAAGGCGACGACGGCGGACATGGCGGAAGCCACGAGGAAGACCTGCGCGGGGTTGAGGCGGAACTTCGCGTCGAGCGCCCACAACGCGACCGAGGCGATCAAGATCGCGGTGAAGCAGAGAAAGTTTCCCGTGGCGACGACGCGGCCGCGTTCGCCGGCGGGGCTGCGCTGCTGGATGTAGGCCTGCAGGGGCACGGCGTAGAAGCCGGCCGACAGGCCCGCCATGAGCAGGTCGAAGATCACGCGGTGTGTGGAATGATAGGCGAAGCCCAGATCCGCGCCGAATAGGACGAGGCCGAGGCCGCCCAGCGGTACCAGGCCGAGCTCGACCTGGCCGCGCGAAAGACGGCCGGCGATGAACGATCCCGCGCCGATGCCCAGCGCCAGCACCACCTGGAAACGTCCGCACGCGGACTCGTCGAGCCCCATGAGCCGCGTGCCATAGATCAGCAGGTTCATCTGAAACAGCGCGCCGACGAACCAGAAGAATGCCGCGGCGTACGTCGCGAGGTTGACGGTCGAGAGCGAGGCGAGGTGCCGGATGTTCGCCGCCGTGCTCGACACCACATTGACCGATAAGGCCGCCTCGGGCCGCGCGGCTTTGGATTCGGGGATGAGCAAGGACGCGAGGAAGCCGAGCGCCGCGGAAGCCGCGAGCAGGCCGGCGGCGAGCGCGGGCCGGTCGCGGAAACGGGTCACGAGCTCCGCCGCCGCGGCCGTGCCGCAGATGATCGCGCCGAAGCTCGTCATCTGAACCAAGCCGTTGGCGTTGGACAGCTCCCGGTCCTCGACGAGCTCGGGGAGGATCGCGAACTTAACGGGGCCGAAGAACGCCGAGTGCGCGCCCATCAGAAAGAGCAAGGTCAGCAGCAGCGGCATGCTGCGCGCGGCCAGCGCTGGGACCGCAAGAAGCAGTAGACCGACCTCGATGGCCTTGAACAGCGCGACGAGCTTGGCCTTCGGCCAGCGGTCGGCCACGTCTCCGGCCACGGTGGAGAATAAAAGGAAAGGCAGGATGAAGGCGCCGCCCGCCAAGGCGATGAAGCGGGCCGCGCCCGCGGGGTCGTGCGCCACCACCGACAGAACGACGAACGACTTGAAGGCGTTGTCGTTGAACGCGCCGGTCGCTTGCGCGGCCAGAAAGGCGCGGAAACCCTTGGAGGAAGTACCCGTCATGGACGACCTAGGATAGGCGGGGGCCCCGTTCCTGTCAAGGCTGACCGGCTACACCGCTTTGCTAATATGCGCTATGGCCGACCCAAAAGAATTCAAGCCGCTCAAGGAGCTGGGCGCCGTCGCCCTCAGCGAGACGAGCGAGCTCAAGTTCTACGTGGATGAGTTCAAGGGCCACCGCTACGGCTCGATCCGCACCTTCATCAAGGGCGAGGCTTATTCCGGTCCCACCAAGGCGGGCGTCACATTGAACGCCCGGGTCCTCGAGGAAACCTTGCCCGCGCTGGAGAAGCTTCCCGCCGCCGCCCCGGCCGAGGAATCGGAGCTCGTCCGCGTCCCCAAGAAAGCGGGCGTCGAGCTCGTCGTCCGCGTCACCCTCTACCAGGGCCTGGCCGGCATCGATCTACGCGAGTGGCTGGCCGAACCGGAGTACACGGGTTGGTCCAAGAAGGGAGTGCGGGTTCCTTATAAAGACCTGGCGGCGATGATCGGCTACCTGCGCCAGATGAAGTCTCTCGTCGCAAAACCCTGACATCCGGGCCCCCTGGCGCGACGTTCGAACTCCTGTTATAGTGGCGATGTGAGACCCCTCATCGCCGCCCTCCTTCTTATGATCCTATCGGCCCCCCTCCGGGCCGGTCAGGTCGAGGCGCCCGTCTCGGGCGAGTTCAAGCCCGGAGTCCAAGGGGGCGGAATCGGCTCCACGCTCGGCGCGCCCGTGCCATTGCAGATGAGCGTGCCGTCCTTGAACGGCTCCGTCGCACCGACCTTGGCCGCCTCTCTGGTGACCGCCGCGCCGACCCTTCAACCGTCTGCCGCCGTCGCGCTGCAGGCGAAACCGGTCGCGGCGCAAGCGTTGCCGACCGCCGCGCAGGCGTTGCCCGCGGCGGCCGTTCCCGGCCGATCCGGGTTAATCGAGACGAAGGGCGCGGCCGCGGCCCCCGTCCCGGGCGCGCTCGTCTCACCGACGGCCGACGTCGACGCCGGGCGCGTGCGCTTCGACCAAAGCGCCGCGCATTCGGGCGATGAAGCCCTGCCTGTCGGCGGCGCCTGGTCGAGCCCGAAGTCCGGCCTGACTCGCGGCGCGGCCACGCCGGCCCCCGCCCAAGCGGAGCCGAAGGTTCCGGGCCGCGGCAAGGCGCGTTTCTGGGAGGCCGCCGAGCTCGGCTTCTTCGGCATGGGGTGGCAACTCGTCACCGGAATCGCCTTCCTGATCGCCGGCGCGCACGCCGCGTTCCCCGCCTTGGCCGGCGCCCTCTGGGCCCTGGGCGGCGCGGAAATGATCCGCTACCTCGGTAGCCTGCGTTCCGTGATCGTCGGCGGCTGGCAAGCCTCGCACGATCAGAAGATGCGCCACGATTACGGCACCGGCGAGCTCAAGGACATACGCGGCAAAAAATACGGCGAGGACCGCTACGACGAGAAAATGCCCGGGCCGGTTTCCGCCCGGGAACGCGCGGTCCTCGACATCGTCGCCGTCGGCCTCGGATTGCCCTGGGTCCTCGGCGGCGGCGCGGCCGCCGTCGGCCTCTACCTTCTGTCCGCCGCCGCCGCCATCGCCGTCCGCCGCGCCTGGCAGAAAACCCGTCCGAAGCCCCGTACCGCGACGGCCAAAGACGCCATCTTCGAACGGGAACGCTGACCTGGACGGAACGCTCCAAATGACGCACACTGCGTGATCAATTTCGGGACCGTACCGCCGTGCAAAGGTAAAACAACATGAACGCCTCCCTTTTCCGCCGCTTCCTCGCCGTCTCCCTGGCCCTCGTCCTCGCGGTGCCCGCCTCCGCCTTCGACAAGTACGGCGGCGGACCTATCGTCGCCGAGCTCGTCGGCCGCCTGCTCGAGCAGACTCACTACGCCCGCCGCCCCATCGACGACGGCGTTTCGCGCGAGTTCCTGCGCAACTACCTCGATTCCTACGACTACAATCACATGATCCTGGAAAAGAGCGACGTCGACGAGTTCGAGGCGAAGTACGCCACCACTCTCGACGACCGCATCAAGGACGGCGACGTCGAGGCCGCCTACGAGATCTTCGACCGCGTGACCCAGCGCCTCGAGGAGCGCGTCGCGTTGGTCAAGACGCTCACCTCCTCCAACTTCGATTTCAAAGTGGACGAGAAAGTCGTTTTGGACCGCCATGAGCTTCCCTGGCCCGCCACCAAGGCCGAGGCGAAGGAGCTGTGGCGCCTGCGCATCAAGCACGAGGTCCTGCTTGAGCGCCTGGCCAAGCTGAAGATGGAAGAGAATAAGGCCGCCGCAGCAAAGGCCGCGCAGGAAAAGAAGGAGAAGGCCGCCGCGGCCAAGCCCGCCGACGACGGGAAGGCCGTCGCCGTCGCCGAGCCGCCCAAAGCCGAGGCCAAGAAAGAGGAAGTCGCCAAGCCCGCCAAGGATCTGACGACCAAGGAGACGATCGACCAGCGCTACGACCGCATCCTGCGCAGCTACAAGGAGTACGACGGCATCGACGTGTTCTCCACCTTCGTCTCGGCGCTGACCCGCGTCTTCGACCCGCACACCGACTATCTCGCCGCCGCGCAGAAGGAGAACTTCGACATCAGCATGAAGCTCTCGCTCGTCGGCATCGGCGCCGTCCTGCGCTCCGAGGACGGCTACGCGCGCATCGTCTCCCTCGTTCCCGGCGGCCCGGCCGACTCCGACAAGCGCCTCAAGCCCAACGACAAGATCGAGGCCGTGGCCCAGGGCGACGGCCCCTTCATCGAGGCCGTCGGCATGAAGCTCGACCGTCTCGTGCAGATGATCCGCGGCGAGAAGGGCACCTCGGTGCGCATGCGCGTCATTCCCGCCGACGCGCTCGATCCCTCGACCCGCGTCGTCATCACCTTGGTGCGCGACGAGATCAAGCTCACCGATCAGGAAGCGAAGGCCAAGATTTACAACGTCCCCTCCGCCTCGAAGGGCGGCAAGGCCACGCGCGTCGGCGTGCTCGACCTGCCCTCGTTCTACGCGGACATGCGCGGCGGTTCCGAAGGCAAGAGCGCCACGCGCGACGTCGAGCGTCTCATCGGCGAGATGAAGCGCCGTGGCGTGGACTCCGTCATCATCGACCTGCGCCGCGACGGCGGCGGGTCGCTGTCGGAAGCCGTCTCGCTCACCGGCCTCTTCATCAACACCGGCCCCGTCGTGCAGGTCAAGGACGCGCGCGGCACGATCAAGATGCTCCGCGACAACGACGCCATGACGGCTTACGACGGCCCGATGATCGTGCTCACCTCGCGCGGCTCCGCCTCGGCCTCCGAGATTTTCGCCGCCGCCCTGCAGGATTACGGCCGCGGCGTCGTCGTCGGCGAGAAGACGACCTTCGGCAAGGGTACGGTGCAGTCCGTGCTCGAGCTCAACCAGTACCTGCCGCCCGCCTACCGCTCCTACAAGCCCGGCGCGCTCAAGCTGACGATCCAGAAGTTCTACCGCGTCTCCGGCGGCTCGACCCAGCACCGCGGCGTCCTGCCCGACGTCCACATTCCGTTTTACGGGGACATCAGCGAGTCGACCGAATCCTCGCAGAAGAGCGCTCTGCCTTACGACGAGGTCGAGCCGGCCCCGTACGACCGCAGCGCCGTCCTGCAGGCGCGCCTGTCGGGCCTGGCCAAGGCTTCGACGGCGCGCGTCGCGTCGTCGCGTGAGTTCCAGTGGATCAAGGAAGACATGTCCCGCTGGGAGAAGCAGAAGAAGGACAAGGCGCTCTCGCTCAACGAGTCGACGCGCCTGGCCGAGCGCAAAACCGAAGAAGACCGCCAGGCCTCCCGCAAGAAGGAGCGCGCCGCGCGTAAGGAAAAGGCCTTCACCTCCGAGGAAATCACGCTCGAGATCCTCGACGGCAAGGCGCCCGCCGTCGCCGCCTCCTCGACCACCGCCCCGTCCCGTCCGGCTTCCCTCGACGACGAGGACGAGACGGGCATCGAGCGGTCCGCCGACGCGCCCGACGCGGTGCTCGACGAGACCTTGCGCATCGCCGCGGACCTGACCGCGTCGCTGCCGCCCGCCCCCGAAGGCCAGGCCGCCCGCCGCAAATCCGGCGCCGTCACCCAATAGCGCCGGTGTCAGGCCTGCCGTTTCTCGCCGCCGCCGTTTTTCTCGCCGCCTCCGCGCGCGCGAGCGACACGGTGCGCCTGGCTCTGATTCAGGATGAGCCGACCCGCACGACGTTGCAGATGGCCCAACCGCTCGAGCGCGTCCTGCGCGAGGCGGGCAAGGACGCGGCCCTCCTCGGCATCGAGAACGTGCCCGTCTACTTTGGCGGAGAGGACTATCAGTTCCGCCTCCCTCCGGGGCCCGGCGCACCCGACGCGTCCGAGACGTCGACGGCCTCCGTGCTCGAGGGCGCGACCGAGGTCGTCTTCGTTTTCCCCTCCACTCCCGATCTCGCCGACGCGCTGATCGGCGCGGCCGCCGATCCCAAAACCTTCCGCTTCGCCGATTCCCTCCCGATGTCCGCCGGTGAGGCCGAGTTCGCGGCGACGACCGGGCCCGACGGCGAGACCTTGCTCGCCCTGCGCGCGCGCCTGGAGCGGCCCAGCACCGGACGCATGCGCTCGGGACTGGCCGCGTACTACCACCTGCGCTGGAAGGGAAAGGACACGGCTGTCGCGATCATCGGACGCACCGCCGGCGGCCTCGGACGCTTGGGCGCCGTGGCGCAGGCCGAGAAGGAAAAAGGCGCCTTCACCGGCCTTTCTCTCGGCGGAACCTTCGGCTCAATCCGCTCCGATGCGCACGGACGGGAGGTCCTCGACGCCCTCGAGCACGCCGGCCTGCGGTACGCGTCGGCCTCGGCCTCCGAGATCGAGCATTGGCCCGAGTTGCTGGCCTACCGCGCCGAGCGCCCCGACGGCGTCCGCTGGCTGTCGGCGAACCTCGTCTATTCGACGGCCACGACGAAGACCGTCCTGCCGCCTTACGCGGTCTTCACCGCTTCCGGCACGCGCGTGGCGCTCGTCGGCCTGACGCCCCCGTGGACCGAACGCCTGCTCAACGCCAACGGTCTCGGAAATCTCAAGGTCCTGGATCTTCAACCCGTGCTCGACCCGCTGATCCCGAAGCTTCGCGCCCTCGCGGACATCGTCATCGTCGTCTCCGACCTGCCCGGCGACCAGCAGAACCGGCTGGCCGGATTCTCTCGGGGCCTGGACATCGTCATCGGCGACGGGGCCTCCTTCCAGAGCCGCTCGGCGGCGCCGCGCAGCGTCATCGAGCAGGACGAACGCCCGATCTACGACAATCCGTTTCCCGCCCTGCGCTCTTACTATCCGGCGCTCAACATGATCGACATCACCCGCCGGGGACACGAGACGACGGCGGACTGGCGCATCGAGCAATCGGCGACCGTTCTCGACGACACGATCAATCCGGCCGAAGGCTACCCCGAAGCCTCCTTCGACGCCCACCAGATCAGCAAGTCGACGGCCCTGCCGCTCTTGCCCGACGCGCGCGAGGTCTTCTCCGCGCGCGAGCGCGCCGGCGGCTTCCCCGTCTACGAGGCCCGCGATTTCTGGCTCATGTCCGCCGGCATCTTGTCGGAGCGCGGCAAGGCCGAGGCCGGCGTCCTGCTCTCGCCGCATCTCGGCTTGCGCGCGGTCGGCAGCATCCGCGAATCCTACGTTCGCGACTGGCTTGGCGCCTCCGATCAAGCCGTCCTCGTCGCCATCAAGGGCGACCGCCTGAAAGCGTTGATCGGCGAATCCATCGAGCAGGGCCGCCGCGAGGCGGCCGGCTCGTTGCTGCTCGACGACCGCCCCGCCTTCGTCGTCGGCGGCGTCGACGCCAAGCGGCGCGTGCGCGGCGCGCCCATCGACTCCGCGGGCACGTACCGGATCGCCACCACGCGCGCCGCCGCCGACGCCCTCGGCCTGCCCGAACCGCGCCAGCCGATTCCGGGGACTCCGACCGCCGGCCCCGCCGTGCTCGAGGAGCTTCGCGCCCGGGCCGGTCGCGCCTCGCTGTCGGACTATCACGCGTGGATGAGCGGCGCTCCGCTGTCGGAGCCCGGTCTGTGGCGCTTGAATTTCCGCGACGTCGGCCTCAACCTGCGCCAGACCAAGGTCGTGCGCAACGACGACTTCGACCCCGTCCCCAACTCCCGCGTCCAGGGCTTCAACGAGCTTCTCGTCGGCGGCGTGTTCAAGGCCGACGCAGAGTATCTCAAGCGCGAGCTCAAGTGGACCAACACCGTCGAAGCCGAATACGCCAAAAGCCGCCTCGAGCCGCGCAACGCCCCCGCGACGACCAACCTCGCCGCCAACCGGCTGATGCTCCTGACCCTCGGCACGCGCCGCGCCGGCCAGATCAAGCAGGAGTGGCTCGCCCGCTCGTGGGGTCCTTCCATCGGCCTTCAGTACGACGGCGAGTTCGAGGCCGCCATCGGTCTCAAGCGCAAGCAGGCCTACAGCCTTTTCCCCGGCGTCGAATTCTTCGACGGCACCTTCATCCGCTCGCTCGAGCTGTCGGGCATCATCAAGCGCGATCTCGGCCGCGAACCTCCGAACACGCAGAGCGGTCTGCGCCTGCGCTCGGTCTACTCCCGCGAGATCGGGCCCGCCAAGGCCCTCCTGCAGGGCGAGCTCTGGAATAACTACTTCTTCCTGACCCGCCGCGACACGGCGGGCGACCTGCGCATGGAAGGCGACTTCAATATTAAATTGCGCGTGCCGATCCGCCGGTACCTGTCGGTGGCTCCCTACCTCGACTACTATTGGTTCCAGCTCAAGACGCGACCGACGTGGGGCTACAGCCTGACCATGGGCGTGTCCATCGGCTTCTCGCGGCTGTGGAAGCCGCAGTACGAGGACTTCTGATGCGAGTCGTCAGCCTCATCGCCAGCGCCACTGAGATCGTCTGCGCGCTTGGGCTTGAAAGCCTGCTCGTCGGCCGCTCGCACGAGTGCGATTATCCCGCATCCGTTAAAGCCCTTCCGCAAATCACGGCCCCGTCGATCGACGTGAGCGGCGGTAGCGCCGAGATCGACCGGCGCGTGCGCGAGGCCGCGCGCGACGCGCTGTCGATCTATCGCGTCGACGACGCCGCCCTCGCAGCGCTCAAGCCCGACGTCGTGATCACCCAGACGCAGTGCGAGGTCTGCGCCGTGAGCCTCAAGGACGTGGAGGCGGCGCTCGCCAAACGCCTGGGGCTCTCCCCGAAAATCGTCTCGCTCAATCCGAATTCGCTGTCCGACCTGCGCGCCGACATCCGCCGCGTGGCCAAAGCGCTCGAGGCGCCGCTCGCGGGCGAGGAGCTCATCGCTTCGCTCGACGACCGCATGGACCGCGCCGCCGCGCGCGTCAAAGGTCGGCCCCGCCGCACCGTCACGGTCGTCGAGTGGATGGACCCGATCATGTCGGCGGGCAACTGGACTCCGACCCTCGTCTCCCGCGCCGGCGGCGAGGAGCTGTTCGGCGTCGCGAACCGGCACTCGGGCGTGATGACGTGGGAGGACCTGGCCAAAGCCGATCCCGAGGTCCTCATCATCGCTCCGTGCGGCTTCGACATGGCGCGAACGAAATCCGACCTCGCGGCTATGACCGGCCGTCCCGGCTTCTCGCGTTTACGCGCCGTGCGCGAGGGCCGGGCGTATCTGGCCGACGGTAACGCCTATTTCAACCGTCCGGGCCCCCGGGCCGTCGAGACGCTCGAGGCGCTCGTCGAGATGATTCATCCCGAGGTCCCCGCCCTTGGCCGCCGCGGCGAGGTCTACGAGCCGATGGGCGCCGCGCCCGTCAGCTCCGCCTCAAACAAGATCTCATAGGCGTGGCCGAACGGCGCGGGCTTACTCGCGTACAGGCTGAGCTTCGTGACGGGACGGCGCAGGGAGAGCACGGGCTCGGCCTTCAGCGCGGCGACGAAGGATGCCGGCGCCACCGCCTCCCGGTTGCGGCCCAAGGTCATGTGCGGCGTGTAAGGCCGCTCCTCCTCGCGTTCGACGAGCGCGGCCGCGCGCTCGAGCTCGGCGGCCCCTTCGCTCACGCCGATCCACACCACGCGCGACTCCTCCGGCGAGTCGAACGCGCCCACTCCGCCGTAGACGAGCTCGAACGGCGCGGTGTTCGCCGCGGCGCGCGTCATGAGCTCCCGGATCTCCGGCAGCTTCTCCTCCGGGGTGGCGCCGAAGAAGCGCAACGTCACGTGCATGTCGCGCGGATCCACCCAACGGAAGCTGCCTCCCGCCCGGCGAAGGCGCGCGACGGCCTCCGCGGCGGCGGATTTGATCTCATCATCGGCGGCGACGGCGATGAACAGGCGCATAAGAAGATAAACTATATCTCATGAAAGCCGTGGCCACGCGCGTTTTGTCGGCGTCCGTCCTCCTGCGCGACGGCGCTCATTCCGGGGAAAAGCGAGCGACCGGCTCGGGCCTGCTCGTCCTGCTCGGCGTCGGCGAAGGCGACGACGAGTCGGCCGCCAAGAAGCTCGTCGACAAGCTCCTCGCCCTGCGGATCTTCTCCAACGCCGAGGGTAAGTTCGACCTCTCCGTCGTCGACGTCAAAGGCGAGATTCTTCTGATCTCGCAGTTCACTTTGCTCGCCTCGCTCAAAGGCGGCCGCCGCCCGGACTTCACTGGCGCCGCGCGCCCCGACAAGGCCGAGCCCCTATGCCGCCGCGTCGCCGAACTTCTCGCCGCCTCCGGCCTGACGGTCCGCACCGGAGAGTTCGGCGCGTCCATGGCCGTCGAATCCGTCAACGACGGCCCCGTCACCATCGTCGTCGATACCGCGCAGTTCTGACCCGCCGCGGTTGACCTTCCTCAACTGATTCCCGTCAAAGTCCTCTTTGACCGCGCTCATGCCCCGTCCTTTCACGCGGGCGTATACTGGAGCCGTCGCAAGAGGTGCTCTTATGAAACTCCAAGTGAAGCCGCTCCTCATCCTCCTCCCGGTTCTTCTCGCCGCTCCCGCCGTCGCCCAGGTCCGCGTGGTCCTGCCCGGCGGCTCCAACCCCTACATCGGCGCGCCGGCCTATCTTCCCGGCCCCGCCATCACGCCGCTCAACAACATGCGTATCGACCTGCCCGCCCCGAGCCTCAATCCCGGGCTGGCGATCTCTTTGGCGCCCACGCCTACCGCGGCCGTCGCGATCATGGGAGTCTTCCCTGTTCTTCCCATCCCGATGATCCCCAGCCGCCCCGTCGTTCCGGTGATTCGGCCCGAGGCCACGCGCGAGAACGTCGCGCATCCCCTGGCGCCGATCTTTCCCGGCCTGGGCGCGCAGTTCGCGGCGAACGACCGGACCGTCAACGGCGAGACCGTGAAGGTCCGCCGCGACGCGCTCGACAACCTGTTCGACGGCGGCCGCAAGCCCGCCCCGCAGCCCTCGCCGGTCCGTCCCAGCCGCCGCGTCACCTTGCCCGAGTCGGACCTCGAGCACGAGATCGGCGCTTACTGAGCCGTTTCGACGTTCGTATTTAAAATTTGTCTTAATTTTGTTGATTAATTGTAGTTGATCAACATCAATTACACTGGTTGACCACTGTCATCCGGTGGTCGTCTCATTGCCGCCTATACTCTATAGGCAATGAACACCAAGACGATCTTCGTTCTTCTCTCCACGATTCTCGCGACCTCGGCTTCAGCCCAAGTTTCGATCCTCCCCGGCGGACGCGGCAACCTTTACATCGGCAACCCGACCACCCTTCCCGGCCCGGCGGCCAACATCGTGATCAGCCCGCGCATCAATCTGCCCGCGCCGCTCCTCACGCCGTCCGTCGTGATGTCGCTCTCCCCCGTGCTGACGGCCGCGGCGATCCCCGCGATGCCGGCCGCCCTTCCCGTGATGCCCGCCGCGGCGATTCCCTCGGCCCGCATCATCGCCGAGCGCGAGAACGTCGCGATTCCCTACCCCGCCCTGCGCGCGCAGTTCGCCGCTCCTTCCAAGGAAGTGAACCCCGCCAAGGACGCCGTCGCCAACCGCGAGAAGCTCGAGAACCTTTTCGACGGCCGCCGCCGCCCCGTGCGCAACGCCGAAGACGAGCTCGGCCCGGTGCGCTCCGACCGCCATCACAGCCTGCCCGAGAACGACCTCGAGCGCGAGATCGGCGCCTACTAAAGACTTCCCCGTAAAGAGAAAGGGCCCCGCGCGAGCGGGGCCCTTCTTCTTTCTACCGGCGCCCGACTACCAGGAATACTTGACGGTGTAGGTCACCACGGCTTCGCCGTCTTTCTTGACCGTCACCGGGAACTCGACGGTCTGCGCGTCCTTCTTGTTCCACTTCGCCGACGAGTCGATGATCTTCCAGTTCGTCCAGCGGTACAGATGCTCGACGACGTTGACCGTCGCGTCGGCGTCCTTGTGGTTGCGGATCTTGATCTCGAAGGTCTCCTCGAAGCGGCGGCCCTTGAGGTCGGACTGGTAGTTCACGCGCTTGCGCTCGCCGACCACGTCGAAGGCGTCTCCCATCTTCACGCGCACCTTCTCGTCCTTGGGCGTGTGGTCGAGCGCGTCCTCGCCGGCCAGCTGCAGGGAGCCGTCGTCGTCCTTCTTGTAGACGCGCACGCGGCCCTTCGGCAGGGGAATGCCCAGGCCCTCGGCCTTCTTATTGTCGAACTCGAAGTGCACGCCGACCTTCTTGCCCGAAGACGTGCCGTAGCCGGGATCCCAGTAGCCGGAATCGCCGTACTCGCTCCACTGCGTGCCCTCGGCCCCGTCGTAGGTGAAGAGCTTGCGCACCGGGACGCCGGCGGCGGAGGCCATCTCGACCTGCTTAGAGGAATTCTCCGCGAGGGTGGTCAGGCGGCCCAGGCTGTACATGTGGTACTCGAAGAAGGACTTCTCCGACATTCCACCGTCGGCTTCCTCGGCGCGCATCGCCTTGGCGGCATACAGCATGCCCCGGCTGGGGCGCATCGGCACCGGTGCGCGGTGCACGTCGCCCGCGACGAGTTTGAGCTGGGCGTTCTTGTACGTCGCCCCGGAGTTGTTCGAGACGGTGACCCAGGCGTTCAAGTCCGCCTTCGCGTCGTCCTTGTCGATGACGAGCACGTAATCGGCGTTCCAGGACATGCCCGCGGTGAGATAGGAGATTTCTCCCTGGTGCTCTCCCGCCTTCTTCGAATTGAGCAGCCACATCAAGGTCGGCTTGGTCAGCAGGCCTTCGGGAAGCTCGGGCAGGACCGGCTCGCCCTGAGGATTTAAGACCAGCTTGTCCCCGATCTTCATCACGCGCCCGCCGGCGGCGGAGAGCAAGGTGCCTTTGATGAGTTCCTTCTTATCCCCGTCTCGTCCGTAGCGCTGCAATTCGATTTCCTTGCCCAGATAACGCTCGAGGATCTTCTCCTGGCTGATCAGGTCGTAGCGGAAGTCCTGCTCGAGCACCGTGACCGCGTCCGGCGCGGTCAGTGATTTGAAATGAACGCTCGTGGGATCGATCTGCGCGGCGACGTCCACGACCTGGACGGAGTTCACGCCGTTCTTCAGCGTGAAGGGCCGGGTCTCTTTAATGAGGCCGAGGTTGGAGTTGTAAACGGTGACTTCCAGGGCGGAAGCGGGCGCGACGAAGGCGATCGACAACAGCAACGCGAGTGATTTTTTCATGGTGGATCCTCCAGCCGATGTGACCCGCCCATCCTAGGATAGTTTCCCTCCCTTGCGCTCGAACGGACGTTCGACTATACTAAGTGCATGTTCGTCGCGAGCGAGGACTACAACGACGTCGGGCTCCGGCTCGACGAGAGGCTGATCAAGCGGCCCGCCGCGACCTTCTTCCTGCGCGCGACGGGCTCGGCCCCGGATGCGGATATCAAGGACGGCGATCTCCTGATCGTCGACCGCGCCGAGCCGCCTGTCCCGGGACGCGTGATCGTGGCCGTGGTGCGCGGGGAAATGATCACGCGGCGCCTGCCTCCGGGCTGGCGCGAGGACGACGGCCTCGAGGTGTGGGGCGTGGTGCTTCACATCGTGCGCGCGCCCTGATGCCCGCCTTCGCCCTCGTCGACTGCAACAACTTCTTCGTCTCCTGCGAGCGCGCCTTCCGGCCGGAGCTCGAAACGCGGCCCGTCATCGTGCTCTCCAACAATGACGGCTGCGTGATCTCGCGCTCGGAAGAGGCCAAGGCGCTCGGCGTCGGCATGGCCGCGCCGTTCTTCGAGATCCGGGCGCTCGTGGCCGAGCACAAGATCGTTTCCATCTCGGCTAACCACGAACTATATGTGGACATGTCTAAGCGCGTGTCCGCGGTGCTCGAACGCCACGCCCCCGTCGTCGAGAATTACTCGATCGACGAGTCTTTTTTGACCTTCCCCGACGATCATGAGCTGGTGGCCCGCGCCCGCGCCGCCCGCGCTGAGGTGAAGCGCTGGACCGGCTTGCCCGTCTCGATCGGCCTGGCGCCCACGAAGGCGCTGGCCAAGCTCGGCTCGGACAAGGCCAAGCGCACCGACGGCGTCATGTCCTTGCTCGATCCCGCCGTGCGCGAGGCGCTCCTCGAGGAAACGCCCGTGACCCATATCTGGGGCATCGCCAAACGCTCCGCCTTGCGCCTGGCACCCTACGGCATCCGGACCGCGGCGGATTTCACACGGGCGCGCGACGCGCTCATCCAGTCCACCCTCGGCATCGGCGGGCTCAAGCTCGCCCACGAGCTGCGCGGAATTTCCTGCCTCACCTTGGCCGACGTGCCCAAGGAACGTCAGTCGGTCACCGTCTCGCGCTCCTTCGGCAAGCCCGTGTATTCGCTTGAGGCGTTGAACTCGGCCCTCGGGACCTTCGCGGCCCGCGCCGCGGAGCGCGCCCGTCGCCACGGCTTACGCGCGGGCGAGCTATCCGTCCACTTCGGCTGGCGCGAGGACGAGCGCCCGGTGCTGGAGGGCGACACCGTGCGTCTCTCCCCCACGAACGACACGCCGACCTTGATCCGCGCGGCGAAGGCTTTGGCCGACCGTCTGTTCGTGGAGGGGCGCGCGTACAAGAAGGCGGGGATCGTGCTGACCGGGCTTGAGTCCGCCGACACCTCGCAGAATGACTTCTTCGACGACGGGAGCGCGGAGCGTTCGACCCGCCTGTCTCAGACCGTGGACCGTCTCAACGCGAGCTTGGGCGCGGGCGCCCTGCGTTACGGCGGGGAACGGTCCTCAAAGGCGTGGGGCTCGCGCTGCGAGACCCAATCGCCGTGCTGGACGACGCGCTGGGAAGACCTAAAGCCCGTTCGTGCGGCGGTGTGAGCGGGCGTAGCGCACGGCGTGCCGGGGAGCCTCGCGCCGAACCATCAGGCCGGCGGCCGTGAGCAGCATCAGACCGGCGATTCCCAGGAACAGCGAAAAGAGCATTCCCTCGTGAGACGGCATCGGGGAGTTGATTCCTTGTCCGACGACGGCGGTCGCCATCATGATGTTCATTCTCGGTGTACTCCAGTCGGGGGGCGCCGACATTTGGAGTATGTCCGAGACGTGTTACGACGACATTTCAGGGAATGGTAACTGCAGTCACTAACGCCCGCGGCGCTTTTTCTGCCACGGAGAGGGCTTAGGGGACTTGTTCTTCTGCCAGGGCGTGACCCGGATCTGGTTGGGAAGGGAGTCCTTCACGGGCTCGAGCTCGATGCGGCCCAGGGCCTCGTCCACGCCGGTGAGCTTCACCTTGAGCTTCTGGCCGACCGTCGCGTTGGCGCCGCGCCACAAGCCGGTCGCGCCGGAATCGGAGAGCGACACGAAGGCGCCGGCGGTCGTCACGTTGATGACCACGCCGTCGAAGATTTGGCCCACAGAACGCCCGAGAATCGAGGCACGGGCCATGTCCACGGCCTTGCGCTCCGCCTCGGCGGCCCCGCGCTCGCGCTCGGAGCAATGCACGGCCAGGCCCTCGAGGTCGAAGCCCTGCACGTGGCTGGTCTTGTCCCCCTTGAGCAGGCCTTTGACCGCGCGATGCACGACGAGGTCGGGGTAGCGGCGGATCGGCGAGGTGAAGTGGCAGTAGTCCTTGGAGGCGAGGCCGAAATGGCCGCCGAGTTCGGCGGAGTAGCGCGCCTGCTTCAGGCTGCGGATGACCTGGATGTTGGCGGTCTCTTCAAACGGGTGGCCGACGGCCGCCGCGAGCAGGCTTTGCAGGCCCTCGACGGGGTGCGCCACGAGCGAGGTCTTGGCGACGATGCCGAGCTGACCCATTTCTTCCTGGAGCATCTGCAGGCGGACGGGATCGGGCGTCTCATGAAGGCGGCGCATGAACGGGACCTTGTGCTTGGAGAGGGTCCGGGCGACGGCCTCGTTGGCCGCGACCATGAATTCCTCGATGAGACGGTGGCTGTCCAGGCGCGGGCGCTTGAGCACGACGAGCGGCACGCCCTGCTCGTCCATCTTGACGTAGTACTCCGTCGTCATGAAATCGAGCGCGCCGCGGCGCATGCGCACCTTGGTGAGCATCTTCGCGAGCACGCCCATCTTGAGAACCACCGCTTTGACTTCGGGGGTCACGCGCTCGACGGGCTTGCCGTCGAGGACGTCCTGCACCTCTTCGTAGGTGAAGCGGCGGCAGGAGCGGATGACCGTCTCCTCGACCTCGACCTTGCCGGGCGCGCCGTGAGCGTCGAGCTCGAGCCAGCACGTCACGGTCAGGCGCGGAACGTCGGGGCGCAGCGAGCAAAGGTGATCGGACAGGTTCGGCGGCAGCATCGGGATGACGCGGCCGGGCAGATACACGCTGGTGGCGCGCTTGATCGCCTCGGCGTCGACGGCCGAGCCCCGCTTGACGTACTCGGCCACCGCGGCGATGTGCACGCCCAGGCGCCAGGAGCCGCCGGGCAGCTCCTCGAGCGACACGGCGTCGTCGAAGTCCTTCGCGTCGATGCCGTCGATGGTGAAAACGGGAAGATTAAAGAGCTCCTTACGGCCGGCCCACTGCGCGGGCGTCGGGTCCTGGCCGAACAGCGCGGCCTCGCGCTCGACGGCGTCGGGGAACTTGGTGTCGATCTCCTTCTGCGCGAGCGTGGCCGCCAGGCGGACCTTGGGCTCGTCGGCGCGTCCTAAAATCTGCGTGACCGTGCCGCCGGCCGGCTGGTTCTCTGTGGGCCAACGGTCGATTTTGATCGCGGCCAGCATGCCGGACTCGGCGTTGACGCCGGGCGCGAAGGCGGTCGCGACGATGGCCTGGGACTCGTCTGAGCCCTCGGGCACGACGACCCAATATTTTCCCGCTTTGCGCAGGAAGCCGACGGCCACGGAACGGGCGCGCGTGAGGACTTCGACGATCTCGCCCATGCGCTTGCCGTTGCGCTCGCCGCCGAGGCGGACCTTGACGCGGTCGCCGTCCATGGCGAGCCCGAGCGTCGGCCCGCTGATGTAGGCGTCCGCCGTGCCCGCGACCTCGGAGATCAGAAAGCCGAAGCGCCCCTTATGCTGGAGCTTGCCCTCAAGGAACGCGCCGCCCCCGGAGCCTTTGCCGCCGCCCCGGTTTCCGCCCTTCGGGCTCTGGAACCCGCGTCCTCGTCCTCTCATGCCCAGATTATGACAGTTTAG
>CALRXP010000008.1:0-27949 GCA_943372155.1 Candidatus Endomicrobiellum trichonymphae
TCAAAAGCACGCTCGCGCTTGGCGCACGGACACGCAGCTTTCCTTGTTGTCTTCGACATCGCGAGCGCCGGGTGAGAAGTTTAAGTTCGCTGTTATCGGGGACGCGGAGCCGGGCCGCTTCTGGATCTCGCGGCGGCTGTTCAACAAGCCGGGCGTATTTTGGAAGCTCTTGGCTCGGGCCGATAAGTCGGGCTCCGACTTCATTTTTCAGATGGGGGACATGGTCAGCCGCGGGACGGTTGCCAATTTCTGGGGATTTATCCGCGGGCTGTTCTCGTCGGGCACGCGCACGCCTTATCTGACGGCCATCGGCAATCACGACCGGCACAAGCCCCACGGGATCACGAACGACCGCGTCTATCGCACGACCTTCGGCTCGCCTGACTACACGTTCATGCGGGGCGGCTGGCGCTTCATCAACGTGGACTCAAGCGCGGGGCGAATTACGCCAGAGCAACTCGCGTGGCTCGAGGCGGAGCTCAAGCAGGGCGGGCCGACCGTCGTGTTCACGCATATTCCGCCGGCGGAGCTCTCTGAGTGGACGGATTGGGGGGCGTTGAAGGGGGCGGGGGGATTTAAGGTCGGGAGTCAGGAGTTCATGCGGTTGATGTCGACGTACAAAGTCGCTCGCGTGTACATGGGCCATATCCACGGCCTGGGCGTGCTGGAGCGGGGCGGCGTGAAGTACGTGCTGACGGGTGGGGGCGGCTCTCCGCTGTTCCCGGGGCCTGTGAAGGATCGTCTGCATCACTGGCTGGCGGTTGAGGCGGGGCCTAACGGGCTCGTTGAGACCGTGCATGCGGAAGACGGGACGTCATTTCCGCTGCTGTAACTGTTTCCAGGAAACAGTCGTGATGACGCCAAGTGCATTGTGATTCGCACCGGTGCGAGATTGGCATGTAAGTTCTAGCCGCCCACCCGGGTATCTGGTCAACGGAGACCAAATGCCCACCCCCAACACCCCTACCAAACCCGTCGCCCTCCGCACCCAAACGAAACTCATCGTCATCGCCGTTTTGTCGTTGGTATTGCTCATTCCCGTCATGCTCGTCGACTCCGTCATCGGCGAACGCAAACAGCGCCGCAACGAGGCCGTCGCCGAAATCACCTCCACCTGGGGCAGCCCCCAATCCATCGTCGGCCCCATGCTGATCGTCCCCTACCGCTATTACTACCTGACGGAGAAGGACGAGGTGGTCAACGGCAAGGTCGTCAAACGCGAATTCGTCCAATCGGCGACCGATAAAGCCTACTTTCTGCCGTCCGATTTGAAGGTCGACGGCACGATCGCCCCCAAACGCCTTCACCGCGGCATCTACGAGGCGGTGGTCTATTCCGGCGACCTGAAGCTCTCCGGTCAGTTCCCGGCGCTCGATTGGAAGGCCCTCAAGATCGACCCGAAGGACGTGATCTGGAGCGAGGCTGAGGTGAGCGTGGCGGTCCCGGATTTGCGCGGCACGAGAAACGCGCTCAAAATGGATATCGGAGGAAAGTCTTTCACGATGCTCCCCGGCACCAAGATTAATGGTTACACCGCCGGCGCCAGCGCCGTGGTGGGCGATACCGTCGGCCACGGAAAGCCGTTTGATTTTTCCCTAGGGATCGACCTGAACGGAAGCAGCACGATCCAATTCGCGCCGCTGGGCGTGCGTAACGTCGTGTCGCTAAAGTCCGCATGGCCAAACCCGAAATTCCAGGGCTCCTTCCTGCCCAGCGAGCGGAACCTGAATAAGGACGGCTTCACCGCGAAGTGGGAAGTCTCGTACTACGGACGCAATTACCCCCAGCTGGCCACGGACCGCGGCGGCGGCAAGCCGGAGGCCGGCGCGATCAACGGGTCGTTGTTCGGCGTCGAGTTCCTTTCGTCCATCGACTCCTACCGAAATGTGGAGCGCTCGACGAAGTACGGAATTCTCTTCATCGCGATGGTCTTCATGGCGTTTTTCTTGTTTGAGGTGCTGGCTGCGCTGCAGATCCATACGGTCCAGTATGTCCTGGTCGGCCTGGCGCTGTCGTTGTTTTTCCTGATGCTCCTGTCTTTGTCTGAGTTCTTGCCGTTCTGGGCCGCGTACCTCGTCGCGGCGGGGTCGGCCGTGACGATGATCGTGCTCTACAGCGCGAAGTTCCTGGCGAGTGGGAAGAGGACGGCGATGCTTGCTGCGGAGCTCTCGACCGTGTACTCATATCTGTACGTGGTGCTCCAGCTGCAGGACTTCTCGCTGCTGATGGGAAGTGCCATGCTGGTGGGGGCGCTCGGGGCGCTGATGTACCTGACGAGGAACGTGAACTGGTACGCGATCGACGAGAATGGAACGGTTCAGCCCTAAGCGAGCCGTGTTGCTCGCGGCCGGGGGTCTCATCGCGGTGATGATCCTCGGCCGCGGGCGCTTTTATCGCGGACCGATGGCGGAGCCCGCCGTCTGGAACGCGCGCACGGACCGGGCACGGGTCGTGGCGGAGGCGCGCAAGCTGATCGGCCTCTGGTACGACCCGGCGCAGGGCTACTTGAATGATGTCGGCGGGAAGATGGGGATGATCGTCTGCATGGACGTGCCCCGGCTGGCGTATCGAAACGCGGGAACGTCGATCCGCAAGCTGCTCGAGGACGATTACCGGGCTCATCCCGAGCATTACGGCAAGCGCGACGGGCGCCCCGGCGATCCTTACTTCGACCGCCGAGCTCGAAATCTCTATTCCTACTGCAAGCACAACAGGTGCCTGGACATGACCGGCCCACCGAAGCCGGGGGACGTCGTGTTCATGAGCCACGGCGAGAACGCGTGGATCAGCCATATCGCGCTGGTCAGCGACGTCGGAGCCGACGGGAGCTACCGTGTCGTGGAGGCGTCGCGGGATGAGTGGTACGTGACGCGGGAGGAGGACGCGGCGAAGATGCTCGGGCGCGGATGGAGCTTTCGGGGCTTCGGTCGCCCGCTTAAACCGTGAAATGGTGTAGCATGGCCGCATGACCACCTGGTTCTGGTACGCCGTCACCGCCGCCGTCCTCTACGGCGCCCACCAAATCTTCACGCGCCTCGCCTCCGAACATATCGGCGACGGCCTCGGCGGCTTCGTCGTGGAAGCCACCGCCGCCTTCACGATCTTGCTGTACCTGGCCTTCCTGTGGACCACCGGCCGCTGGGACCAGAAGTGGACGATGACCGGGATTAACTACTCGGCCCTGACAGGCGTGTGCGTCGGCGCGGGCACGGTCGCGTTCTTTCTGTTGTTCCAGCGCGGCGGACCGCTGTCGGCCGTCCCCGCGATCCTCGCGGGCGGCGCGGCCATCATGGCGGTGGCCGGCATCGCGGTATTTAAAGAACCCGCGTCGTGGTCGCGCCTGCTCGGGATCGCACTGTCCCTCTCGGGACTTTTCTTACTTCGTCGCTAGATCACTTCTGATAATCACTGTTTCCAGGAAACAGTCGAAGACCAGTCGTTTGTGATTAAGCGCAACTCTCCCCGGGGAGAGTCAATATTATCACCAGCGGCCGCGAAGGGCCGCTAAGCTCTCGTCGCTTCTGAACGAATTCGCGATTTAGTGGCTGGGCGCGAACGTCGCCTTAGCGTCGGCCGTCACTTCGATCTCGAGAGGCTCGTCGCCGCGCAGCACGGTCACGGAGACCTTCTGCCCGGGCATGATCTTTGAGAGGACCGCCGCGATGTGGCCCGCGCCTTGCTGGCCGCCTTCTTCGATCGACTGGTCGGCCACGCCGATGATCAGGTCGCCGCGCTTAAGCCCCGCTTTTTCGGCGGCTGAGCCGTGGCGCACGTACTCGATCTCAAGGCCCGCTTCGGGGGCCATGGGGTCGGAGAGGTTGGAGATGATGCCGAGCGAGGCGGTGGCGATGTTGCCGGTGTGCGCGTACTGCTCCATGATGTGGGCGACCTCGGGAGCTTGGATGGAGAAGCCCAGGCCTTCGGAGCCGCCGCTCTGCGTGGCGATCTCGGTGTTCACGCCGACGACTTCGCCCTTCGTGTTGAAGAGCGGGCCGCCGGAGTTGCCGGGGTTGATGGCCGCGTCGGTCTGGAGCTTGCGGACGTAAGTGGTGCCGCGGTCGTCGAGGCCGGAGACGACGCCCTGAGAGACGGTGAAGGGGAGGCCGCGCGGGTAGCCCATCGCGATAACCTCGTCGCCTTCGCGAGGGGCCTCGGAGGCGAGCTTGACCGTGGGCCAGGGCTTGCCGTCGGGGCGGGGCTGAAGCTGGACGATGGCGAGGTCCTTGTCGTGGTTGACGGCGAGGACCTTGGCGCGCAGTTCGCCGGGGACGCCGGGGACCTTCGCGTTGACGAAGTCGCCGGGCTTCTTGTCGCCGACGACGTGGCCGTTGGTGACGAAAATGCCGTTGGGCGTGAGGATGAAGCCGGAGCCGATGGCCATGCCCTTACCCATGCGGATGATCACGTTGACGACGGAAGGCTTGACCCGGGCGACCATGTCGGAGCGGGACTCGACGACGGCGGCGGTGTCGGGCTTGGCCGTGGCGACGGTGCCGGCGACGGGAGCTACGGCGGTCACGGTCTTATCCTGGACCTGCGTGATGGCCGCGTTGACGACGGAGGGGTCCACCTTGGCGGTGTTGGGCATGCCGTTGAAGAGGAGCGAGGTGCCCATGATCCCGACCATCAAGGTCGCCAGGCCCTTGCTCTTGAGCAGGAACATGCGCTCCTTGCGGGCGGTGAGCCAGCTGTGGAGCAGGGCCGCGACGCCGATGAGGCCGGCGATGATGGAGAACGCGGCGCCCGTCATCGGAGAGGTGACGACGGCGAGAAGGATGGAGCCGACGGCCACCAGGTTGAAGACCAAGTGCGCGACGATCGGGGAGGTGAGGCTGCGGCTCTTGTACGCCGTGTGGGCGAGGAAGAGACCGACGAGGAAGTTCAGCGCGAAGACGTACGGGCTGAAGCCCCAGTTGGCGAAGTGGGCGATGGCGAAGTTGAGCGAGGAGATGCCGGCCGCGAGCGGGAAGGCGAGGCGGGAGATCCACTCAGCACCCCGCAGGACCTTCTTGGAGGCGCCGACGATGCCGGCCGCGTCGGGAAGACCCTCGATCATGGAGGAAATCAGGCGCGAGAGCGGCTTGATGCCGGCGATCATCAGGAAGGTGACGCCAAAGCCCAGGAGGCGGTAGGTGAGCTCTTCCATCGTGACGGCCCAGGGAAGGCTGAAGCCCATGAAGCCGAGGGGAGACTGAGCCAGGCCCTCGACGATCTCGTTGGGGCCGAAATTAGTGAGGAGCGCCACGCGGCCGAAACCACGAAGCGCGGCATCGCCGAGGTACTGAGGCCACGGGAACAGCGAAAGGAAAGGGCGCAACGTCATTTCGAGGATCGCGCCGATGCCGATGAGGTGCAGGCCCTGCTTGAGGCCGAAGCCGACGCGCTGCTTGAAGGTCATCGGCTCGGCGAGCGGGCCGCCGAACTCGTCGACGGTGGCGGCGCGCTTGGCGGCGGAGAGGGCGACGCGGGCGGAGACCTTGGTGGAGACGGCGGCCTTCAGGCCGGAGAGGCGGGAGGTGTTCTCGGCGCCGGCGACGGGAGAGGCGGCCTCGCCGGTTTTCTCGGCGGAGCCGTCGAAGGTCTTGTCGGCGTTCGACTTGGCGGTCTCGGCGGAAGGAACGGGCTTCTCGGTCGCGGGCTTGCGGCCGAGCAGGGCGGCGATGCGGGCGGTCCAGGTCGTCTTGGCGGCGGGGGTCGCGGCCTTGGGGGCGTCCGGGAGCTTGGGCGCGTCGCCGGAGGAGGCGGCGGAGAGAGGGGAGGCGGTGAGGGCCGAGGGAACGGCGACGGCGCCGTTGACCGGCTGGGCCGCGGCGGCCTGAACGGAGCCGCCGATGAGAGAGGGAGCGATGATCGGAGCGAAGCTCGTGGCGAGATTGGCGGAGCCGAGGTTGAGGGCCGGGGCCATCACGGCGGCGTTAACGCCGCCGGCGCCGACGGGCGAGATGGGCATGGAGCCGGTCTGGCCGGAGACGATGCGCACGGTTTGAGCCTGAGCCCCCATGGGGACCGAGCCCAGGAGGAGGGCGGCGGCCAGAATGGTGGACAACGCGCGGCGGGGGCTGTTCTTCATGAGTTAAGTGTAGCGCTTGTCGCCGAAATCGACGGGGGCCGGAGGTCCCAAGAGGGGGACTTCTTTCGTCCCTCCTCTATAGGCCCGTTGGACCCCCCTTCTTTAGATGGGTATAATGGCGGGCATGGCCCCCCGGATTTATCAGTACGAGAAGTGCTCCACCTGCCGCCAGGCGCTTAAATTCCTGGATAAACGGAAGGTGGCGTACCAGGCGGTCCCCATCGTGGACCAGCCGCCGAGCCTGGCCGAGTTAAAAGAGATGCTGGCCAAGGTCGGGGACCTCAAACGGCTGTTTAATACCTCCGGGGTCGTCTACCGGGAGATGGGTCTCGGGGAAAAGCTCAAAACGATGAGCGAGGCCGAGGCATTAACCCTCTTATCGAAGAACGGCAAGCTCGTCAAACGTCCGTTCGTTTTATTGAAGAACAGCGGCCTGCTCGGCTTTAAAATCGACGAGTGGAAGGCCGCGTTTAAGTGAAGGTTTCCGTCCTGGTGCCGGCGTATAACGAGGCCCGGACCATCGCCGGCATGCTGGCGGCCGTGTACGACAGGAATCCCGGCCGCGATTTGGAAGTGATTATCGTCGACGACGGCTCCAAGGACGGGACGTACGAGGCGGCCTTGGCCGCGGCCCGGCCGACGACGAAGGTGCTGCGCCACGCGAAGAATTCAGGGAAGGGCGCCGGTATCATCACCGCGCTCGCGGCGGCGACCGGCGACATCGTGCTGATCCAGGACGCGGATCTCGAGTACGACCCGGCCGATTACGACAAGCTGCTCAAGCCGATCGAAGAGGGGAAGGCCGAGGTGGTGTTCGGCTCGCGGATTTTGAACCCCGATCACGGCATGTCCTACGCGCGTTACTACTGGGGCGGGCGGCTGGTGTCGCTGTGGACCAATATTTTGTTCGGCTCGGCGATCACCGACGAGCCGACGTGCTACAAGGTCATGAAGACCTCGCTCCTGCGCGACCTCGAGCTGCGCAGCACCGGCTTTGAGTTCTGCCCCGAGGTCACGGCCAAGATTTTGACGCGAGGCATTCATATTCATGAGCTGCCGATCGCCTACCATCCTCGCCGGATCGAGGAAGGCAAGAAGATCCGCTGGACCGACGGCGTGATCGCGCTGTGGACGTTGCTCAAGCTCCGGGTGAGCGGGCGCGTCCGTGCGTAAACGCGCGGCCGGGGTCTCGCCCCGGACGTGGGCGGTGCTGGCGGTTTTCGCGGCGGCCGCCGTGCTGCGATTTACGGCCATCGGCTACGGCCTGCCTCATACGTACAACGCCGACGAGCCGCATCTGATCAATATGGCCGTGTCCTTCGGCGGCGGAAGCCTGCGGCCGTACTCGTTTAAATATCCCACGTTGTGGCCGACCATGCTCGCGGGGCTGTACGGCCTGTGGTTCGGGATCTGGTCGGTGTTCGGCCTGCGTAAGGGGCCGCTCGATTTCGCCGCGCTGTACGGATTTGCGCCGACGGGTTTTTACCTGATCGGGCGGCTCATGTCGGCGCTCGCTTCGCTCGGCGGCGTCGCGCTGATCGCGCGGTCCGAAACGGGGGAGAAGAATTCCTCGCGCTGGGCGTACGGCGCTCTCATCCTCGCCTTCGCGCCCCAGCTCGTGGACCTGTCGCACGGCGCCAAGCCCGATTCGATGATGTTCTTCTTCGCCGCCGGGGCGTGGGCCACCGCGCTGCGTTTTCAGGGCGGCGGCGCGCGCGGCTGGCTGTACGCGGCGGCGGCCTTCGTCGGGGCGGCGTGCACGACGCAGTACACGGCGGCGCCGCTGGCGTTGCTGGTGCCGCTGGCGTGGGCGCTGCGCGAGGATGGTATGCCGCCGCTGAGCTGGCTCATTCAGGCGGTCGCGGTGTCGGCGGCCGCGTTCTTCGCGGGCTCGCCGTTCATCGCGCTCGATTTCAACCGCTTCGCCGCGGATTGGAGCGATTACGCGGACCTAAGCCGCCTGCGCCCGCACGATCCCGTGGCGATGGCGCAGACCGTGGCCTACAACCTGTGGACGTTCGGCGGCGAGGGCTCGCCCGCCGGGGCGGCCGCGGTGCTGGGGCTTCTGATCCTGGCGTGGCGCAAGACGCGGCGCGCGATCTTGCTGCTGCTGCCGGTCGCGGCGTACTTCGCGGTGCTGTCGACGAGCACGGACGGCGGCTGGCAGCGCTACCTGCTGGGAATCTTTCCCGCCTTGGCGATCCTGGCGGGCGAGGCGCTGAACGTGCTCGGCGGCCAGAAGACGTGGCGGCGGACCGTCGTCGCGGTCCTGGCGCTGGCGCCCGCCGTGTACGTGTCGATCAATTATGTCGCGGAACTGCGGCGGCCCGACACGCGCGCCGCGGCCGAGGCGTGGATGACCCAGAATATCCCCGCCGGCGAGACGATTCTCTTGGACCTGCCGCACGCGTCGCCGCGGGCGTTGCCGTCGAAGGAACAGTGCCTCGATATCGCGCAACGCACGGCGGCCGCGGGCTCGCCGCGCTCGAAGCTGTGGCGGGCGATGGCGGAGCGCCATCCCGGCGGCGGCTGGCGCATTTACCGCGTCCAGCGTTCGGCGGGGGATTTGTTCTCCTCGCCCAAGCACGTGGCCGCGTCGCAGGCCGACGGAGACTTCTTGGACGTTCGTCCCGGGCTTGATCCCGTGCGCGCCGTGCGCGCGAAGTGGATCGTCACTTCGAGCTTCGGCGCCGATCCACGCCGCGCACGCGAGCTGTCCGCCTTTTTCTCCGAGCTCGCCTCCGGCGCCGATCTGGTCAAGGAGTTCCCGTTCGAGCCCGGCGTGAATATGGGGCCGTGGCTGCGCGTGTGGAAGCTGAGGCGATGAAGGACCGCGCGCGGACGGCGGTCGTTCTCTTGGGCGCCCTCGTCGGCCTGTGGGGCCTGCGCTGGGGCCTGCCGGACCGGGCGCGTCTTGATCGCGTTTTGGCGCCGGGCGCCGACGGGCCGGCCCTGCACGAGACCTTGGCGAACTCCTGGGCCAAGCTCCATGCGAAGCTGGGGCCGAACCTGATGAACAATCCGGAGTCCTACGCGACCTTCGAGGGCGTGCAAAGCGTGAAGGCGGGCTGGTCCGCGCCGCCGGATATACTCCTGAATTCGTTGCGTTCGTTCTACGTGCGCTCAGCGTATGAAGACGAGCAATCGGCGTTGCTCGCCTTGTCGCGCATGCGTCCGCGTCAGCTTAATTTTAATCCGCACTTGTTCACTTACGGTGGCGCGTATCTTTATCCGCTCGCGGCGTGGGAGGCGGCGGGCGCGGTGCTGGGCGCGGTGACGCTCCGGCCCGGGCTCGCCACGTATCTGGCGGAGCCCGCGAAAATGGCGGGGCTCTATTACTGGGGACGCGTGCTGAGCGCGTTCGCCTTCATCGCCTGCGGCCTGATGCTGCTGCGGCTCGGGCGCTCCTGGCTCGGCATAGGCGTGGGCCCCATCGCCTCGTTTTTATTTTTAATGTCGCCCGCGGCGATCATCCACGCGCACAGCCTCAAGAACCATATCGTGTGGACCTTTCTCGCCTTGCTGACGCTCGAGCGGTGTTTGATCACGCTGAAGCGCGGGACGACCAAGGACTACGCCTGGGCCGGGGCCGCGGCGGGAGCGACCTTGGGCGCCTTCATCATGGGCTGGCCCGCGTGCCTGTTCGTGGCCGTGACGGCGGCCATCCGCCTGAGCCGGCCGAAGGCCTCGTTCAAGAACGAGGCTTACGGCGTGATCGTCGCGGCGGCGTGCGCGGTGACGGCGTTCTTCCTGACGAATCCCTATTGGATCTTGAGCCTGCGCGAGGCCGCGCAGGAGATACACGGGCTGTCCGGCTTCTCGAAATTCGACTGGCGCAGCCCGGCGCTGTTTTTCGCGACGGCGCTTCGCCGTTCGATCACGCTCCCGGCGACGCTGTTGATTCTCGCGGGCGCGGCTCATGCCGTACGCCGCGGCCGGCGAGACGAGAATCTCCTTCTGGTGCTCGGAGCGTTCGCGGCGGGCATGACCTTCGCCTGGCTGACCCCCGACGTGCGCACGACGTTCAGCGTGCGCTACGGCTTGGGCTGGATCGCGATCGGCTGTCTGCTGGCGGCACGCGTCTGCGTGGACACGTGGAACTCGGCCGGCCGACTGCGTCCCGCCCTCGGAGCGGTGTTCGCGGCATTCATACTCAATTCGACTGTGACCGGGGCCACCTATTTGGAGAACTTCCGGGCCGACGAAGGCGCGGCCTCCACGCACGTCCGGTCGGGCCAATGGATCGAGGCCAATATCCCCGCCGGTTCGGCGATCGGCTTGCTGCGCCTGCCCCAGCCGTCGAACGCGCCGTATTTCCAGTACTCCCGCTACGAGCTCCGCTTCATCGAGCCGAAGTTGTTCGGGGCTCTGCCCGCCGCCCAGCTACCTCAGTATTTGTCCGTCACCACCCCGATTTACGATGATCGTCCCACGATGCAGCCCAATCTGTCGCAGTACGAGCGCTTAGCCGTCTTCGACCGCGTCCGCCTCGTGCCGTGGATCGCGGTGGACCCGGCGTCGTCGACTGCCAATCCGTTGATCGAGATTTATCGGCTGAAATCATGACCAGGACAGCGACCGGCGTGCCGCGTCTCGTCCTGGCGTTGTTCGCCGTGGGCCTGTGCCTGCGCGTCGCGTTCTCGCTCTACCTCAAAGAAAAGTCGTATCAGCCCGACGAGGGAGTCTATATCACCTTCGCCAAGGACCTGCGCACTTTCGGCGTCTACGGCGAGGGCGGCGTGCCCAGCGCGGATAAGCCGCCGGTGGTTTCCCTCGGCCTTGCGGGCAGCTTCGCGGTCTTCGGCGAGCGCCTATGGGTGGCGCGTATAATCAACTCGCTGCTCAGCATCGTGAGCGCGTGGTTGCTGTACGAGTACGGCGTCCTGCTTTTCGGCGCCTCCGCCGGGATCTTGGCCGGGGGCATCGCGGCGCTTTACCCGTTCTTCATCTATTGGTCGGGCATCTTGATGAGCGAGACGGCGGCGATCTTCTTCGTCGTCGCCGCGTTGCTGAGCACCCAGCGCGTCTTGGAGAAGAAGGGCCGTCCTCACGAGGAGTGGCTCGCGGGACTCTGCTGGGGACTTGCGGTGCTCACACGCGCACAGAACCTTTGGTGCTGGGCCGTCCTGGTCGCCTGGATCGTGTTCGACGCGGTCCGCCGCCGGCGGACGTTCCCGTTCCTTGGATTTCTCTTGCCCGTCGTGCTGTTGACCGGGTTGTGGCTTGAGCGCAATCACCGCATCGTGGGCGCCTGGACTATGGACACCCACTCCGGCTACACCATGATCATCCGTACGATGTTCTACGACGAGGACAACATCGACACCGGCGTCGCCGCCGCAGCACTCGCCAAGAAGGACTTTTTCCCCGAGGCGATGGCCCTGCCGCTGGCCGCGCGCGATAAGTTCTTCTTTCACAAGGCCGTCGAGTACGTGAAAGACAATCCCGTGTTGTATCTACGGCACTGCGCGGGGAACTTCGTGCAGTTCTGGCGTTTCTATCCGCGCGTGGACAAAACCGTCGGCGTCACGCCGGGCAGCTTCCTCTTCCTGAGCCGAAACCTGTTCGTCGTGATCGCCTTGCTCACCGAGCCGTGGCTGATTTTGCTCGGCGCGGCGGGGCTGTGGCTGGCGTGGCGCGAGAAGAAGGCGGCGGCCCTGCCCGCCTTGTACGTCCTGTGCAATACGGGGATTCACTCCTTGGTCATCTCGCAGATGCGCTACCGCATGCCCGTGATGCCCCTCGTCATCGTTTTCGCCGCTTTCGCGGCCGTCCACCTTATGCCATCCTCTCAGAGGCGCCATGAATAACGACCGTCTCGTCCGCGACACCGTGCCCGAGTATCACAGCGGTAACCCCGTCATCCGCGGCCTGTTCACGCGGCGCTTGGACGTGGCCTTCGAGTTTGGGGCCTTGGGCGGAGACGCGGCGCTCGACGTGCTCGATCTGGGCTGCGGTCCGGGACTTCTGCTCGAGATGTGCAAGGAAAAATTCCCGAAGCACCGTTACGCGGGCTGGGACTATCACGAGGACGTCCTCAAGCTGAGCATCCCCGGCGTGGATTTCAAGCGCGTGGACCTGATGAAGCCGGAGTCCTTGCCGAAGCAGACGTTCGACCGCGTGTTCTGCCTCGACGTGCTCGAGCATATCGAAAATCTCTCGCCGGTCCTCGAGACCTTGAAGGTCCTGCTCAAGCCGGGCGGGCTCATGATCATCTCCGAGCCGACGGAAAGCACTCTCTACAAGCTCGGCCGCCTGTTTTCCAAGGGCACGATGTCGTCGATGGACGGTCCGACCGGTACGCCGCATTACTTCAACGCCGCGCAGATCCACCAGATGTTCCTCAAGGCGGGCTACGTCACGCGCGATCAGCGCATGATCCCGCCGTGGCCGGTCGATCTCTTTCATATCACGCAGTACGGATTGAAGTAGTGGCCGAGCCGAAGAAAATCGTTCTCGTCACGGGCGCGACCGGATACATCGGCCGCCGTCTGTGCTCTTTTCTCGAGGGCAAGTACGAGGTCCGCTGCCTCGTGCGCGATGTCGAGCGGGCGAAGACCTTGCTTCCCGCTTCGGCGGCCCTCGTTCAGGGCGACATGACCGATGCCGAGTCTCTCAATAAGGCCGCGGCCGGCGCGTGGGCCGTCGTGCACCTGGCCGCGCTCAAGAGCGACGAGAAGGGCATCGTCGAGGTCAACGTGGGCGGGGCGCGCTCGCTCGTCGCGGCGTGCAAGGCCGGCGGCGTCCGGCGCGTCGTCAACATCGGCAGCCAGGCCGCGCGCATGGCGCGGCGCGGCGACTACGGCAACACCAAGGCCGAGTCCGACGCGATCTTGAACGCCTCCGGCCTCGACGTGACCACTCTTTTGCCGAGCGTCGTGTACGGCCCCAAGGATCCGGGCGTGTTCGGCAAGCTGGCGCGCGTCGCGTCCACCGCGCCCGTCGTGCCGGTGATCGGCGACGGCAAGGCCCGCTACCAGCCCGTGCACGTCGACGACGTCTGCGCCGTGGTCGCGGGCTGCCTGCGCGAGCCGAAGACGATCGGCAAGACCTACAGCGTCGGCGGGCCCGAGGCGATCACGCTCGAGGGTCTCATCGATCTCGTCGCCAAGCGTCAGGGAAAGAGCCCGCTCAAGGTCCATCTGCCGGGTCCTATCGCCATGCTGATCGCGAGCGCGATGGCGCTCGTGTTCGCCTCGCCGCCGCTGTCGAAGAGCAACGTGCTGGGCGCCATTCAGAGCGTGCCCGATGCGGACTACACGGGGATCTTCGCCGAGCTGGGCCTCAAGCCGCGCTCGATCGCCGAGGGCCTCGAGGGCGGCATATGACCTTGAAGGTCGCCGTCGTCGGCATGGGCAAGATGGGCCTCACGCACGCGGCGATGCTCTCCGTGCTCGAGCCCGGCTGCCTCGCCGGCGTGGTCGAGTCCGACCGCGGCGCCCACGGCACGATCCGAAGCACCGGCCTGGCCGCGCCGATCTACGAGACCGTCGAGGCGCTGCTCGCCGCGCACACGCTCGACGCCGCGATCGTGTGCACGCCCACCTTTACTCATCTGTCTGTGGTGACCGCTTTGCTCGAAAAAGGCGTCGCCGTGCTGGTCGAAAAGCCGCTCGCTCAAGATCTCAATACGTGCCGTGCCCTCGCGAAGCTCGCCGACGAGAAAAAATCCGTTACCGCCGTCGGCTATTCCCTCGGCTACGATCCCATCTTCAACGAGGCGCTCCGGTTGATTCCGTCCCTCGGCAAGCTCAAAACCTACACCGCGTGGGTCGAGCACGCCGAAGTCTTCGGCCCCAAGAAGGGCTGGCTCTTTCAAAAAGCCAAGTCCGGCGGCGGCGTGATCATCAATCCGGCGCCGCATATGTTGTTCTTCCTGCTTGAAGCGTTCGGCCTCCCGAAGACGGTGAAGGCCGAGCTCAAGAGCCCGTACAGCGAAGGCGTTGAGGACGAGGCGGTGGTTTCCCTGAGCCATGCCGGCGTCGACGGCGCGATGAAGGCGTCGTGGAGCGTGCCCAATAAACCCGTACTCGAGCTGGCTTTGTACGTTGAAGGAGAGAACGGTTCGCTCGCGGTCAACGGGGACGAGCTTTTGATCGAGACCAACGGCGAGACGCGCGCGATCCGCCGCGCGGACGTATCCACGGAGAAAATTTTCGAGCTTTCGCCGGAAGCGCGGGCGGCCAATTATTTCCGTGAAGACCGGGAATTCCTTTCCCATGTCCGGGCGAAGACTTTGCCGCGTCAGACCATTCAGAACACGATCAAGGTCGATCAGCTGATCGACGCGATCTACCGTGCGGGCGCGTCCGGGGAGGTCGTCGCGTGGAGCTGAGCGCGCGCCTGCCGCCGATGTCCGTCTGGGCCGACGAGCCCGGTCTGCGCGCCTATCTCAACTGGCTCGAAGAGAAGGGGATCAAGGAGCTCGTCTGGACGCCGGAGCCCGCGGCCCTGCGCCTCGTCGACGCGGCCTTGAACGGGAGGCCGTTCACGCTCACCGTCGTCCTTCCGAACATGTCGCTGTACGCGCGCGACGCGATGGACGCGGGGCCCACGGGCGCGGTGCTCAAGCGCTTCGCCGCGTTGGGGCCGGTGGAGTTGGTTCGATTGGGGCTTCGCCTCGTTCCGCGAACTCCGGCGTTGCTCGAAAAGCGATTTTCGGCGGGGATCTTGCTTCTCGCCGACGCCGAGTTCCTGCGCCTCAAGAACCTGCCCGTCGAGCGCGTGCTGTTGCACAACTCCGCAGCCGACATGGCGCTGGCGCTCGGCTGTCGCGAGCTGTTTTCCGAATTCGCGGCGTGGACCCGCGCCCGCGGCGTCGACGCCTCGGTGCTGTCGAGCAATCCTTGGATGTGGGACAAGCGCGCCGGGGAGTGGGGCGGGGCGCCCTCCGGCTTGGCCTTGCGCGCGGCCGACGGTGGGGCGGGCTGGGAAGCCTATCGGCCGGTAACCCCCGGACAGCGCCTGGCCGACTGGAAGAAACGGGCCTTGGCGGCCTAGTTATCCCCAATACTTCCGACGTTGGAAGTACTGGCCATTTCCTATAATCTCCGTCTGATGCCCAAGGCCAAAGTCATCGTCGTCATGCCCGCGTACAACGCGGAAAAAACCCTTGAACGTACGATCAAGGACATCCCCGCCGGCTCGGTTGCCGAGGTCATCCTCGTCGACGACTGCTCGAAGGACGGAACCGTCGCGCTCGCCAACAAGCTCGGCCTGACCGTGATCCAGCATAAGACGAACAAGGGCTACGGCGGCAATCAGAAGACCTGCTACACCGAGGCGCTCAAGAAAGGCGCGGACGTGGTGGTTATGGTGCACCCCGATTACCAGTACGACGCCCGCCTCGTGCCGATCATGTCGGATCTGATCTCCAACGACATCTGCGACATGGTCTGCGGCAACCGCATCCGCACGCGCTGGGAAGCTCTCGACGGCGGTATGCCCGTCTACAAGTACGTCTTCAATCGCTTGCTCACCATGTTCGAGAACTTCGTCACCGGCCAGAACCTGGGCGAGTGGCACTCGGGCCTGCGCGCCTACTCGCGCAAGTGCCTGGAGACGGTGAACTGGGAAGACAACTCGGACGATTTCGTGTTCGACCAGCAGTTCTTGATCCAAGCCGCTTACCTGAAGCAGCGCCTGGGCGACGTACCCGTCGCGGCGCGCTACTTCCCGGAGGCGTCGTCGATCAATTTCAAACGCTCCTGCGAGTACGGCTTGTCGGCGCTGTGGTGCCTCGGGCAATACGTCCTTCAGCGCCTGGGCGTCGCGCGTTTCGCCCTGTTCGAGCCGAAGCCCGCGAAATGAGCCGAGCCGCGGCGGCCTTCGCGCTGCTGACGGCGGGGCTGGGCGCGCTCGCGGCGGGCGATTCCCTCTGGGTGGCCTTGCGGCCGGGCTGCGTGCCTTTCGTGCTCCTCGTGCTGACCGTCCTGCTCTCGACCGGCTCGGGCCGGGTCCTGGTGGGCAAGCTCGGCCTCTCCGACATGAGCGAATCCCAGAAGACCTTGGCCGGGGCGACCTTGGGCCTCGGTCTGCTCGCGCTCGGCGGTTTTTTTCTCGGCGCCGTAGGTCTTTTTAAACCGTGGGCCGCCTCCGCCTACCTGGCGGCGCTGTGGGTGCTCGGCTTCTCGGAGCTTAAGCCCGCGCTCGAGTCCCTCGCCCCCGATCAGAACCTTTTGCGCGAGCGGCCGCTCGCGGCCGCGGCCGTCGCCCTTCCGCTCCTCGCCGCGCTGTGGATGTGCCTCGTGCCGCCGCACCAGTACGACTCGCTCGTCTACCACCTCGCCTTGCCGCAAGCGTACCTGCGCGCGGGCCGTCTGTTCGCGCCCCCCGGCATCGTCTACGCCCACTTCCCGCAGAACGGCGAGATGCTCTTCTCTTTGGCGCTGCTGCTCGGCTCGGACATCCTGGCGCAGATGTACATGTGGCTTTCGACCGTGCTCGCCATCTGGTGGGTGTTCGCGCTCGGCCGGCGCGAGGCGCCGATGAGCGCGGTGGCGCTCGCCGGCATCTTCATCGCGACGCACTCCGCGGTCCTGCTTATGTCCTCGACGACATACGTCGAGCCCTTGGTCATGTTATGGATCACGGCGGCGGCTCTTTCTTTTGAACGCTGGCGGCAGCTCGCCCCCGAGGGCGGGGAGTCCCGCGGCTGGCTGATCCTGTCGGCGCTTTTCACGGGACTGGCGCTCGGCACCAAGTACTACGCCGGCATCGGCGCGGCGGCGTTCGGCCTGCGCTTGCTGTGGGCCTGGGGCTTCGACCGGCGGCGCGCGCGCGCCGTCGATCTCGTCCTGTTCACCGCCATCGTGAGCGCCTTGTTCGCGCCGTGGCTGATCAAGAACTGGATCTACGTGCGCAACCCCGTCTTCCCGTTCTTCTACAAGTTCTTCGAGAATGCCGGCACGGGCTGGAACTCCGAGCTCGCCGCGGGCTACTTCAGCGTGCTCACCGAGTACGGTCACGTCGGGGGCTTCTTTCACAGCCTGATCTCTTTGCCCATCCTCCTGCTGCGCAATCCTCTCCGCTTCGGCGGGGGCATGGACGTGCTGGGCGACCTGGGCTGGGACGTGCTGTTGTGGCTCTTGCCGCTGGGCGCCTGGGCGGCGTCGAAAAACAGGACCTTGCGAGGCCTGCTGCTCTTCTCCTTCTTGTGGGGCGCGGCGTGGTTTTCAAGCGGGGTCGTCCTGCGTTTCTTGACCGTGCTCGTGCCCATCATGGCCCTGCTCGGCGCGTGCGGCCTGGTGGCCTTGTGGCAAAGCTTGGACCGTTGGGCGCGGGTCGTGCTCGGCGGTGCGCTGTCGGTCATGACGCTCGCGCACCTGTTCCTCTTCGTGTTCGTGCACGCCACGTTCGGCTCGGGCGGGACGGCCTTCGGGCTCGAGAGCCGCGAGGACTTCCTGACCCGGCGCCTGGACTACTACTCCTGCGCGGACTGGCTCCGGACCAACGCCGCCGGGAATGATAAAATACTCGTCGTCGGGGAGCAGCGCGGCTACTACCTGACCCCGGACCACCTGCCCAGCACCGTGCACATGCCCAATCTCTTCGTCCGCCGCGCCAACGAGTCCGCGAACGCCCCGGCCCTGCTGTCCGCCCTGCGCGCCGACGGGTTCACGCGCGTGCTCATCGTGCCGCGCGAAGCGGCCCGCCTGGGCGTCGGCCTCGGCTCCCTGACGCCCGCCGGCGCCGTGAACTGGAAGGGGCTCGAGGACACGCTCAAGACCGAGTACACCGGCCGCGGCTGCGTGGTGGGCAAGTTATGAAGAGCTACACAGGCCTGCTGTTCGCCTCGTTCCTGTGCGCGGCCGCGGTGTCCTTCTTCCTGACCCCGCTCGTTCGCCTGCTATCCTTGCGCCTGGGCGTGCTCGATTCGCCGAGCTCGGCGGTGAAAACCCACAAGGAACCGACCCCCGTGTTCGGCGGCGTGGCGATCTACCTAGGCTTCATGGCGACGATGCTGCTCCTGCGCTTCACGACCAATTTCCCGACCGGTACCCTCTACAACCTGCGCTCGCTCGTGTTCGGCGGATCCTTGGTGTTCATCCTCGGTCTCGTCGACGACCTCAAGCGGCCCGAGGGCTTGGACTACAAACCCAAGTTCATCGTGCAGATCCTGGCCGCGGGCCTGCTCATCGTGTTCGGCCTGCGCATGCGCTTCCTCCAGCCCGCTTATGTCGCCTATGTGGTGACGGTGGTGTGGATCGTGGGCGTGACCAACGCCTTCAACATCGTCGACATCATGGACGGCCTCTCCGCGAGCCAGGCCGCGGTCGCCGCGCTCGCCTTCCTGATGATTTCGCTCCCCTCCGAAGAACTCTACGTCAACTTCGCCTCGGCCGCGCTGGCCGGTGCCGCGATCGGCTTCATACCGTGGAACCTGTCGAAGAAGCGCAAAATATTCATGGGCGACAGCGGCAGCCTGCTCATCGGTTTCCTGCTCGCGGGGATTTCGCTTGGCGCCCGGTACTCCGACGTCAACGACGCCGGCGTGTTCGCCCCGCTGCTCATCCTGTTCGTGCCCGCCTTCGACACCTTGTTCGTCAGCCTCCTGCGCTTAAATCAAGGCAAGTCGCCCTTCCTCGGCTCGAAGGACCATTTCGCTTTGCGCCTGGAGAAGATGGGCTTCTCCCGCGGCCACGTGGTGCTGATGGCGGCCACGGCGGCGGGCTTCTTGGGCTTCTGCGCGTTCCTCGTCACCCAGCTTCCGCTCAAGAGCACGATCGCGGTGTACGTGTTGGTCGCCGTTCTGGTCCTGTGGGTCGGGCGCCGCATGGCGCTCGTCGAGATGAAATGAAGGTCGACGTCCTCATCCTCGGCGGCGGTCTGGCGGGCCTCTCGGCGGCGCATCACCTGGGCGAGCGGGGCGTCCGCTCGCGCCTCGTCGTCGAAGCCAAAGACCGCGTCGGCGGCACAGCGGGCTCGGTCACGACCGGCGGATTTACCTTCGACTACACCGGCCACCTCCTTCACCTGCACGACGCGTACGGCAAGGCCCTGATCCTCGACTTGCTCAAGGACAACCTCGCCTCGCACGAGCGCAAGGCGTGGATCTACTCCGCGGGCGCGTTCACGCGCTATCCGTTCCAGGCCAACACCAAGGGCCTGCCCCCGGCGATCGTGGCCGAGTGCGTGGCGGGCTTCCTCGAAACCGTCCATCGCCCAAAGACGCTGCCGCAAAACCCCGATTTCCTGTCTTGGAGCCGCGCCACCTTCGGCGAGGGCATCACGCGCCGATTCATGCGCCCCTACAACGAGAAGCTGTGGCGCACGCCGCTGTCGAAGCTCACCACCGAGTGGCAGGGCCGCTTCGTGCCGAAGCCGTCCGCCTCCGAGGTCGTCTACGGCGCGCTGACCGAGAACAACGCCTTGTTCGGTTACAACGCGACCTTCAGATATCCGATCAAGGGCGGCATTCAGTCTTTGCCCGATGCTCTCGCTGCGCGTCTGGAGCCGGGCATAGTCCGCACGGAGAGCCCCGTCGTTGCCGTCGACCTCCATGAGAAGGTCGCCCAGGTGAAGGGCATCGGCCAGGTTCACTACGATCGTTTGGTGAATACCCTTCCGTTAAACGTATTTTTGGATCTCGCGACCCCATTGCCGGAAGACGTGAAGGCCGCGCGCAAGGATTTACGCTGGAATACCGTCTGGAATCTGAATGTCGGCATCGACCGCCCCGCGCCGGCGGACAAGCATTGGATTTATTACCCGGAAAAACAATTTCCGTTCTATCGCGTCGGCTACTCGAGCAATTTCTCGCCGAATCTCGCGCCCGAGAACCACGCCGCCGTATATATCGAAGCGGCGCGTCCCGGCGGCGCCAAGGTGGACCGCGAGAAGCTCGAGGCCTCCATGATCAAGGGCCTGCGAGAGGCGGGGATTCTGCGCCGCAGCGATGAAATCAGCGCCAAGGTGTGGATGCCGGTGCCGGTGGGCTACGTCGTTTACGACCGCGCCCGCACGCCCGCCGTGACCACGATCTTCCGCCATCTCGCCTCCGCCGATGTCGAGTCCATCGGACGCTACGGCGGCTGGAAGTACTCCTTCATGGAAGAGACCATCCTCGACGGCAAGCGCTGCGCCGACCGCCTTACCGGCGCCGCCGCCGCGCCGGAGACCGCGCCCGACGCGGCGCTGAGGGCCCTCAAATGAAAAAAGCCGCCTTCCTCCTTTCGCTCGTCCTGCTCTCGGCCTGCGTGGCTGAAACCATCGAGCGCCGTAAGCCGCGCAAAGGCCCGATCAAGGAAGTCGGCTTCGTGGATATGGGCGGGGGGAACATCCGCTACTCCACCGACGGCTGGGGCTGGTTCGTCGCCGGCCGCCGCCGCGACGCCTTGCGCAAGATGCGCAAAAACTGCGGCAAGCTGCTCGCGCCGCAGATCACCGACGAGTACCTGCGCCAGGACGCGGACATCTCCTACGCCGGCGAGGACATCTCGACCAACCTCGACAAGGGCATGGATCACTTCAAGATCGCGCCTTTCGAGCACCTGATCTACGAGTGCCGGCCGAAGGGCGCGGCGTACGAGCCGCCCCACGTCTCGACCGCGCCTCCGCGCGTGATTCTCTTCGTTCCGCCCATGTCCGCATCCACGACGACCGCGATGGTCCCGGCCGTCGAACCGTCCACCGCCGCCGTCGTCGTCCCGGCGATTTCCACCACGACCGCCGTCCAGGAGCCGCCCAAATGATCAAGCTCGATCGCGCCATCTGCATCTTCGACCTGGAGGCGACCGGGACCAATACACAAGAAGATCGGATTGTTGATATCTGCATCCTGCGCCGCGAGCCCGACGGCACCGAGACCGTCTTCTCCTCGCTCGTGAACCCCGGCGTGCCGATACCTCCGGAGGCGTCCGCCATCCACCACATCACCGACGACATGGTGAAGAACGAGCCGCGCCTCTCCGATCTGGCCCCGAAGATTCTCGAGATGTTCAAGAACGCCGATCTGTCGGGCTTCAACGCCGCGAAATACGACATTCCGCTCCTCACCGCGGAGTTCAAGCGCTTCGGCTCCGAATGGCCTGAGGCGGGGAAACGTGTCGTTGATTCATTCACGATCTTTGCCCGTAAAGAAAGAAGGGATCTCACGGCGGCGTACAAATTCTACTGCGGCAAGGATTTGACCGGCGCCCACCGCGCCGAGGCCGATGTGCGGGCCACGGCGGAGATTCTGTGGGCTCAGGTGGAGCGCTATGCCGACCTGCCCAAGGACGTGCCCGGGATCGAGGCGTGGTGCAATCAGGTCGATCCGAGCAGGGTCGATGTGGACGGGAAATTCGTTTGGAAGAACGGTGAGGCCGCTTTTGGATTCGGCAACAAGCATAAGGGTAAGACCTTGCGGGAAGTGGTCAGAACCGATCGCGGTTATATTAATTGGATGGTCGAGAAGGGTAATTTCCCCGCGGATGTGATGAGAATCTGCCGTGAGGCACTCGACGGAAAGTTTCCGGAGAAAAAGGCTTGACGATGAAGAAGTCAAAAAAAACCGCCATAGTTCTCCTGAGCGGCGGTTTAGATTCCACGACGTCGTTATACTGGGCCAAGCGTGAGGGTTTTTCTCCCATCGCGCTCTCCATTCGTTATGGTCAGCGTCACGTTAAGGAATTATCCGCCGCACGCGCCGTTGCGCGGGCGGCGAAGGTACAGCTTCATGAAGTTTCGTTGTCGCTGCCATGGCTGAGCGGTTCTTCTTTGACGAATTCAAAACTTGAATTACCCGACATGCCGTTAAAAAAAATCGGCCAAGGCGGAATCCCCTCGACTTACGTTCCTGGTCGTAATACGATTTTCTTGTCTTTAGCCGTTTCTCTCGCCGATTCCGTTAATGCATCTGCGATCGTCATCGGCGCCAACGCCCTCGACTACTCCGGCTATCCAGATTGCCGCCCTCCGTTCATCAACGCTTTCTCCCGCGTCGCGAAGGAGGGAACTAAGCGGGGCTCCGAGGGCAAGTCCCTGAAAATCCTCGCCCCGCTTCTTCGCCTCGACAAAAAGGGCGTCGTTCGTCTCGCCGCCAAGGTCGGCGCCCCGCTCGGTTTGACGTGGTCGTGTTACGCCGGCGGTTCCAAGCAGTGCGGGACGTGCGACTCGTGCAAGCTCCGCGAAAAGGGCTTCCGCGAAGCCGGCCTCAAGGATCCCGCCGCGTGACCGAGACGCTCAAGCTCTCCAACGAGTCCCACGCAAGGGTCGTCGAAATCTTCTCTTCATTGCAGGGAGAAGGCCCGCGCCTCGGCGAGCGCCAAATCTTCGTTCGTTTGGGCGGTTGCAACCTCCACTGCGATTACTGCGATGAGCCCGACACCATCCCGATACCTTCCGGTCTCGTAAAATCCGCCGATTACGTCAAAGCCGAGATCGAAAAGCTCGCCCACGAGCGTGCCCAGCGCACGATCTCCTGGACCGGCGGCGAGCCCCTGCTCCACCCGCAGTTTCTCATGCCGTTGATGCGCTGGGCGCACAAGAAGGGCCTCGAGAATCATCTGGAGACGAACGGCACCTTGCCCGTGCCCATGGCCGCCCTCGCTCCGCTGTGCGACAAGGTCGCCATGGACATTAAGCTCCCGTCCTCGACCGGCCGCGAGACGTGGAGCGCGCACCGTGATTTCCTGCGCGTCTGCCCGCCGGGCACGTTTGTGAAGGTCGTTTTAAGCGACCGCTCGACCGAAGCCGAGTGGAAGCAGGTCGTCGAGCTCGTGCGCCGCGCGCCGCATCCGGTTCCGCTGTACCTGCAGCCCGCCACGCCCATCGGCAAGGTCAAGCCGATCACCGCCGCGCGCGCCCTGCGCTTCGAGGCGCTCGCCCGCCGCGCCGTCAAAGAGGTGTACGTGCGCCCGCAGTGGCACCACCTCTGGAACCTGCCCTAGCCCTAAAATTAGGAGGCGCCGAGACAGGCGTCCACTAGGGGACCGCCTCGGCGCCTCACAGAACCCGCTCCGACCCCGTAACGCCGGGCGCGGCCTCGCGTCTCGACGGGAACAACCGCGACGACGCGCCCGATACCACGGCCACGAACGAACTGCGACTGCCACTCACTTCATCGCCGGTTACGGCCTCGGCCTCAACTCGGCGTACACTTCGCGGCACCGACTGTCCGACGGTCCGGAGCGGGTATGAACGCAGTATAGCCCCGGAACTCCAAACGTCAAGACCCACTCACGGTAAAAAATTTCCGGGTGAAAAGTTTTCGGCGCATTCCGTCAATGGCCGCGTCTCCGGCGCGAATGCTAGTATTCGTCCATGATCACGATTCTCCTTCTTCTCATGACCGCGCCCGCGTCCGCAGCCGAGCTTCCGGGCCTGCCCGGCGCCGCCGTCGCCGTGTCTACTCCGGCGGCGCCCGCCGCGGCGCCCGTTCCCGCGCCGGCGCCGGTCGTCGAGGCGCCCAAGCCCGCCTTGCTCATGCCGCCGAAGGTGCCCGCGCGCCCCAAGGGCACGCTCGACAGCGCCGGAGAGGTCGCCCGCGACCTCGCGGTGCGCGTGGAGTACTTCGAGAACGGCCAGTCCTACTATCGCGCCTACACCAAGGGCTCCCACTCGCCCGAGGAGAACAAGGCGTTCGTGCAGTTCCTCGAAGATTACGAGAAAGAGCTCGGCATCGCCAAGCGGACCCACACGATTTTGGGCATCTGGCTCGACAAGAAATCGTCGATCAAGGACTGACGGATCGGGTTATAATAATGACTGGGTCGATTCCGACCCGGAGGTTGCCCCCGATGATCCTTTCGCTGCTCGCCGCCGTTCTCCTGTCCGCTCCCGCCCACGCCCTCAACGTCGATCTTCCGTGCCCCCAGGACGCGATGACGCGCGACTGGCAGAGCAAAACCCTCGTGCTGTGGCTCACCGACGGGACCAACCCCGACGCCGCGCCGCGCACCGCGACCTTGAAGTTCAAGAGCTGCTCCCGCCGCACCGAGACCTTGGGCGAGCCGATGACGCCGCAGGACGAGCGCACCTTCATCAGCGACGACGGCTCGATCGGCGTGATCGCGACGGTCTCCGAGACCGATCCGGCGGCGACGTGGCTGACCCTCGTGACGCGCAACGGCGGCAACGGCCTCACGAACTCCGCGCAGCTGGGCGTCTTCGCCCATCATCGCGTCTATTACCGCGGCGTCGGCTTCGACCAGGTCAAGATTCAGGACTGGCGCGACGGCGGCCGGGCGATCGTCAAGAACGTCTTCCTGATCCCCGAAGGCGCCGTTATAAAGCCTTAAGGATCTCTTCCAGCTTGGCCTGAACGGCCGCCTGGTTCTTCGGCCCCATGCGCAGAAGCTGCTTGCGCGCGGGGCCGAGCTTTTCCAGGGACTCGTCGGCGTAGGCGTAGACGATGCCCTTCTTTGTCTCCCGCAGTTCCGGTTCCGCCGGCGCGACGGGGGTCTGGCCGAGGCGGATGACCGCCAATGAGAAGGCGGCGCGGAACCCTCCGCGCTCACCGCGGTCGCCCGCGAGGTCGAGCAGGGGCTCGACGCCGCGCAGGAAGACGGCGACGGCGTTCGCGTCGAGCGAGGACACGACCGCGGCCACGCCGTCGTAGCGAGCGGCGTCGCGCGGATCGGCGTAGATCTTGCCGCCTTTGCGCACGACGGCGAACTTGCCCTTGGGCGCCAGGAAGGACAGCGCGTCGCGGGGAATCTCGTCGCGGGCGATCAAAGACGTCGCCAGGGCGACGCGGGAGAGCAGGTTCTCGCTCTTGAGCCAGGAGGCGTAGGAGGGCTCGGCGCTTAGCGCGGCGGCCTTGCCGCGGACGTACTCGTCGCTTTCCTCGAGGCGCGGCAGTCCGGGCGGGACGGCGACGGGGGCGACCGGCGCGGAGGACAGGCCAGGTGCGGGGGCTTCCTTGAAGAAGGAGCGCGTGCCCGCGACCCCGAGGACGAGGCCTCCGGCGAGGAGACCGACGGCTAAGGCGATATTTTTCATGATGACCTCAACGCCATAAGATACGCGTTTCGCGGGGAGAAACTGACATGTCCGGGGTGACCCGGAAGGCCACGCGGCCGAGCTCGCGGCCGTCCGAGGTGACGATCTCGACCCGCCAACGGCCGGGCTTGTGCTTGGCCTTCACCGTGAAGCCGCGCCAGCCCTCGTCGCGGCCGCCCGTGATGGGCAGGGGAATGACCTCGGGCTCGCCCCAGCCGTCCGCCTCGCGGTAGCGCCAGTGCACCTCGAGGCGCTCTTTGAACCGGGTGGGGGAGAAGACGCTGATCCAGCAATACAGGGAATCGCCGGGGCGGGCCAGAAAATCCTGGTCGCCGCGCTGCCAAAACTTCCAGCGCGGGCGAGTGGAGGACATGGCGAAGCGGTCGCCCTCGCGCCGGACCTCGTGATAGACGCCGATCTCCGACAGCGAGAGCGGCACGGGCGGGATGGCCTTGGCGAAATACAGGGCGGCGAAGAGGAGGGCCACGGCGGCGAACGGGTAGACCACGTGCTTGCGGACGGCCTCCTTTTGATCGGGCATGCGCCGGTCCAGGCGCCAGGTGAGAGCCGCGATGCAGGCGGACGCCGCCATGAGCGAGCCGAGGAAGGGGATCGCGCCGATGCGCCCCATCAAGGTCGGGATCAGATAAGTGAAGTAGGAGACGAGGCACAGGCTGAACAAAGACATGCGCAGCAAGGTGCCGGAGCTTTCGAAGGGCTTGAGCTCGTTGATCGCGAGCAAAGCGCCGAGGAAAAGTAGGAAGAGGAAGGAGGCGCCCACCGAGGCGCTCTTGAAGAAAAAGAGCGTGTAGATGTTGAGCAAGGTCCCGAGCATGAAGTGCGTCGCGCCCGCGTGATAGCGCCAGGCGGTCTTGAGGCGTTCCGGCGGAGCGAAGCGTCCGTGCCGTTCGCGCAGCTCAAGGCTCGTGAACCAGGCGCAGAGCGAGAGATAGCTGGCCTGATGGAGAATGTTGTGAAGCTTGTCGATGCGGCCGACGGCCAGGGTGTCGAACAGAAACCCCGTCACGAACAGGGCGACCGTGCAGGCCGGCTCGTGCTCCTCGTAAAACTTCTTGGCGCGTTCGAGCATCAGCGCGGGGAGGGCACCGAGAAGGGGAGCCGGTCCTTCGTGCCCGCGGGGACGCTCACGCGGTCGTAAACGCTGATCTGCTCCGCCATCCACATGTACGGCGGGCGCGCGGCGGCGAGCGCCGTCTGGATCCGGCCCGTGGCGCGGCGGTCGTAGGCGTAGCCTTTGGCGGCGAGCTTGGCGACCCAGTAGCGCTTGGGCTGTTCGTTCACATGGTGGTGTCCGCCTTGGTTGGGCTGGGCGGCGGATAGAATCAAGCGATCGGAGAAACGCAAAAGATTATCGAGGAACGGATCGGACAGGGATTCGGGGATATGTTCGGCGACCTCAAGGCATAATGAGAAATCGAAGTCGCCCCAAATATTTTTGAACGGAATGGTGAGGTCTCGCTCTTGGAATTCGACGGCGTAGGAGAACTCTTTGGGGGGTATGACGCCGTCTATTGAAACGACTTCGACGCCCTTTTGAGAGAAGAAGTGACCATAAACGCCGCAGCCCGCGCCGAGATCCACAATACGTTTAGGATGGTAGAGATCCTGGAGAACGTTCGTTATGATCCGCGCGGATTCGACGTACTTTTCGTGGCGCGGACCCCATTCCTCGAAGAACGCCCGGTCGTAAATACCGTCGAGCCCGGGCATCATTTTTATTTCACGGGATGATGCATCACGCGGTAGGCCTTGATCGCGTCGTTGACGGCGCTGACCAAGGCGCAGGTGACGAAGGCGATGAGCATGAGCTTGAACTGCTTCTCGGTCGCGGCCTTGGAGACGGCGAAGGCGGTGGCCGTGGTGGCGAGGTGGAAGAGGAGAATGTACCAGGGCTGATTCCAGCCGAGCATCATCACGTCCATCGGCATGAGCACGAAGGCGACGAGCGGCTTGATCTTCGCTCCGCCAAGAAAAAGCGGGCACCACACCGAGCCGGTCATGACCAGCGCGTACAGCACGATGCACACGACGAAGGCGAACAGGCCTTCGAGGAGGCGACGGAAGTGGCCGCGCGTGTGGGTGTGGGCGTGCGCGGGCGGGTGCTTCGCCGTCATCAGAGGGGGACGGCGCCGGGGCGCTGGAAGCGCCGGGCGAGCTCGTCGCGGTTGAGGGCCAGCATGGCGCGGCGGCCGTGCGGGCAGGCCGAGCCGTCCTTGCAGTCGCGCAGGGCGTCGAGGAGCTTGTACGCCTCCTCCTCGCCGAGCCGGTCGTGGGACTTCACGGCGGCCTTGCAGGCGACGGTGGCCAGCGCGTCGTGTCTCAGGGTCTCCGCCTCGGCCACGGGGTCCGACAGGCTGTCGACGACGCGATGGATCAATTTCTTGATGTCGTCGCCGTGGTAAAAAAGAGCCGGTACCGCGACGACGTGCAGCCCGTTCTTGCCGAACGGAACGACCTCGAAGCCGATCTTGTGAAGGCGGTCCGCTTTGTCGAGCACGGCGCGCACGGCGGAGGCGGGCAGATTGACCGGAATCGGAATCATGAGCTTCTGCGACTTAGCGCCGCCGGTCTCGATCTCGCCCATGAGCTTCTCGTACAGCACGCGCTCGGCCGCGGCGTGCTGGTCCAGGATGAAGAGACCGCCGTTCGCTTCGAAGAGCATGAAGCTGCGCTCGATCTGCCCCAGGTAACGGAAGGGCGGCGTGTACCAGACGGGCGCGCCTTCCGGGGCGCCCATCGCGATGGCCGAACTGAGACGGATCTGCTTGAAGTCCTCGGGGACCGAGCCCCGGCCGCCAAGGTAATAGCCGTCGGGATTTTCGGGTGCGAGGTTAGGATTCATCGGCTTCGCCGACGAATCCACCGGCGACGGGGCATCAGCGATGACCTGACTCGTCGCCGCGACTTCGAGGGTGATGGGCGCGGCGGCTTTGG
>CALRXP010000009.1:0-26906 GCA_943372155.1 Candidatus Endomicrobiellum trichonymphae
CGAGGACCTCGTCTTCCTGCGCGATGACGATGCGCTGGCCGCCGATCGTCACCTCGCCGGCTTGATGATCGCTCTCGCCCCAGCGGCTGGTCACCACGGCGCCGGACGCCTCGCCCCAGAAAGCCCAGGCCTTCTCGAAATCGCGGGTCGCGATGTAGAGATGGTCGAGCGGGCCGATCGCCGGCGTCGGGAGCTTCTTGGTCATCAAGCGATCCGGAAATACCCCACGAGCGCGCAATGCAACGGACGCGCGAAATGAGACGCCTTTGTGAGGCCGTCGCCGGTGGGCGTGCCGATGGACATCGTGGCGTAGCCTTCGCCCAGGCCGAGGCCGTACAGCGTGGGGGCGTTTTTGACGAAGATCGAGCACTGCATCTTGCGGGCCATCTTCGTGAGGTTGCCCACGTGGGTCGAGTGCATGGCGGCGGTGTGGCGATGGCCGCCTTCGGCGGCGACGGCGAGATCAATCGCCGCATCCACGTTCGGGGCGACGGTCACGGGAAGGAAGGGCATGAGCTGTTCGGTCCACACCAAGGTGTGATCATTCGGAACTTCGGCCCACAGAAGACGGGCTTCTTTGGGAATCTCGAGGCCGATGCCTTTGGCCAAGACCGAGGCGTCTTTACCGACAAAGTCGCGATTGAGGACTGGGTCCTTGCATCCACGTCCTCCCACCTTTATAACGAGCTTAACGAGCGCCTCGGTCTGAGAAGCATTGAGCTCGAAGGCTCGAGGATCGCCGCGCATCCCCGCGAGAAACTTCTCGCGGGCGGCGGCGGTGACGATGACTTCCTTTTCGGCGGTGCAAAGAACATTGTTATCGAAGCTGGCACCGAAAATAATGTCCTCAGCACATTTAGGAAAGTTCGCCGTTTCATCAACGACAATGGGAGGGTTGCCAGGCCCGGCAGCAATCGTTTTACACGTCTTTCCAACGGTCATCGCCACCTTCACGATGGCGGGACCGCCCGTGACCATGTTCACCTTAGTGTCGGGGTGCGCGAGCAGGTTCTTGGTGTTGTCCTGGGACGGCTTATCGTACGTCGTCATCAATCCCTTCGGCGCGCCGGCGGAGACGGCGGCGTCGGAGAGGACGCGCATGGTCTCGAGGCAGGTCTTGAAGGACGCGGGATGCGGGGCGAAGACGACGGCGTTGCCGGCGGCCAAGATCGAGATGGCGTTGTTGATGATCGTGGCGGCGGGGTTGGTGGACGGCGTTATTGCAGCAACTACGCCGTAAGGCGCGTACTCGACGAGGGTGAGGCCTTTGTCGCCGGTGTAGGCCTTGCTGACGAGGTCCTCGACGCCGGGGGTGCGGGTGGCGCAGACGAGGTTTTTCTGGACCTTGTCGAGAACGCGGCCCATGCCGGTTTCGTCCACGGCCATCTTCGCGAGGCGCTCGGCGTTCGCGATGGCGGCCTTTCGCATGGCACGGATTATTTCACGCCGAATTTCGAGGCCGAGGTCGTGATATTCGCCTTGGGCGATTTCCGCGGCTTTAACGGCGGCGTCGACAGACGAGAACAATACGGTATCGCCGCTTTGCGGCGATGACGGCAACGGATTGGGTAACCTTCCAGGAGCAGGCGGACAAGCCTTCTCCGCGAGAACGGAGCCAAGATCTTCTTTTTCGAGTTTTTTGAGTACCTCGGAAACGATTCTTGCTATCTCATCTGTTTGCATTCGAATCCTCAGACTTCTTGAACGCGGTCTTGCCGTTCTGCTCGACCGTGTCGACGATCGCAAAGATCACGGCGTCGACAGGACGTCCGTCGGTGCGTGACGTTTGACGTGCGCTTGATCCCTGCACGATCAGGACGAGCTCCCCCTCGCCGGCGCCGACGGAGTCGACGGCGACGAGGGGGCCGCCCTTCGAGGCGCCGGCCAGGTCCACGGGCTGCACCAGCAGCAGCTTGGACCCGACCAGCTTCTCGTCCTTGAGCGTACAGACGACGGTGCCTGTGACGCGGGCGAAGATCATGTTTACTTCTTCCGCGCGAGAGTCTCGGGGGAAGAGATCGGCATCTTGCCCTCGAGGTCGGGGTGCGGCTGCGGGATGACGTGCACGGCGATGAGCTCGCCGACCTTCTGCGCGGCGGCGGCGCCGGAGTCGCAGGCGGCCTTGCAGGCGGCCACTTCACCGCGGAACAGCACCGTGACCAGACCAGTGCCGACTTTTTCATAACCCACGATGCGGACGTCGGCGGCCTTCACGGCGGCGTCGGCGGCTTCCACGCAGGCGATCAGGCCGCGGGTCTCGATCATTCCGAGTGCGTTCATTCTATTTCTCCTTACGCGATATGCACGACATCGCCGGTTTTGATCCCGGCGGTGTTGGCCTCGTCGGTGTCCACATGAAACTCGAGGCTGTACTTCGGTCCGACTCGCACGACGACGTCTTCGAAAACCACGGAGCGCCCGCCGCCGGTCCCGGCGCGGACTCTCACGACCTCGCCGGAGGCGATGCCCAGAGCGGCGGCCTCGGACGGCGAGAAATGGAGATGGCGCTGGGCGATGATGACTCCCTCTTTGATCTCCACCTGGCCCATCGGCCCGATCAAGATCGCGCCGGCGGAGCCCTTCACGTCGCCGGACTCGCGCACCGGCGGCTTGAGCCCGATGGCCAGCGCGTCGGTGGCGGCGAGCTCGATCTGGGTGTGGTCGCGGTAAGGCGCGACGAGGCGGATCTTCTTGAGGACTCCCTTCGGCCCCTTCACGTCGATCATTTCCTCGGCGGCGTAGAAGCCGGGCTGCTTGATGTCCTTCACGCGCTTGGGCTCGGCGTTCGCTCCGAACAGGATCTTGAAGTGCTCCTTCGTCAGATGGCAATGCTTCACCGACACGCCAGCCGGGATGTCGAGCTTGGAGCGCTTGAGGCGCTTCTCGATCTCCGAGGAGAGGCCGGCGATGTCGGCGGGTGAGATCACGCTACCTCGACCCTTCGGGCTCGGAACAAATGATTTTGAGGAAATCCCGATATCATTTAGTCTGGAACCCCATGATGCGCAGGAAGTCTTTCTTGAGGGACGCGCCGCCCACGAGCGCGCCGTCCACGTCGGCCTGCGCCATCAGCTGGTCCACGTTTTCCGCGGTCACCGAGCCGCCGTAGAGAATGCGCGTGCCCGCGGCGAAGCCGTCGCCGTGGATCTTCTTCAGCTGGCCGCGGATGAACAGGTGCGCCTCCTGGGCCTGCGCGGGCGAGGCGGTCTTGCCGGTGCCGATGGCCCACACGGGCTCGTAAGCGATGACGATCTTGGACAGATCGGCCGGAGCGAAGCCCTTCAGCCCGCCCGCGATCTGCGTCTCGAGCACGCGCCAGGTCTTCTGCGATTCGCGCTCTTCCAGAGTCTCGCCCACGCACACCACCGGCGTGAGGCCGGCCTTGAGCGCGGCGCCGAGCTTCTTGTTGATCCACGCGTCGGTGTCGCCGAACAGCTTGCGGCGCTCGCTGTGGCCGATGAGGACCATGCCGCAGCCCGCGTCCTTGATTTGGCCCATCGAAATCTCGCCGGTGTAAGCGCCCGAGGGCTCCCAGTAACCGTTCTGCGCCCCGAGGCGGACATTGGTCCCCTCGAGCGTGGCGCCCACGACGGAGATCGCGGTGGCCGGGACGAAGACGGCGACCTCGCCTGAGGCCGATCCGGCCCCAGAGGCGACCAGCTTGGCCAGCTCGACGGACTGCGCGAGCGTTAGATTCATCTTCCAGTTACCGGCAAGCAGGGGACGGCGCAAAGGGGATGCCATTTTCTCTCCAATTGTGGCCATTTTGGCCACACTTTCTCATTTAGAACGGCGCTCAGAATTCTACCCCATGCGCCGGGGCGTGTCAATGGCAGGGAGCGCGGAAAGGCGGGCTATTTTGGGGCAGTTAGAACTGCGACAGGGGGATCACGACTTCCCCCATCTTACCGGGCGAATACTGGTCGTTCTTCACCGCGTGCTTGCCCCGGCGGATGCGCACGCCCAGCACGCTCACCTTCTTGGCCTCGAGCATATCCTGGTCGCTGTCGCCGAAGAAGGCGACGAAGTGGCCTTCTTGCATGTGCAGATGCTTGGCCGACGGGTCGGGCGTGAAGATGAACGAGCGCGGCGCCAGCTTGCGCCACTCCTTCTTGAGCGCGTCCCCGTCGGTGGCCTGGCGCTCGGCCATGATCATGACCCGGAAGCCGAGGCCCCGCAGCGCGCAGGCGATCGTGAACGGGACGTACTTGATGGTTTCGACGTCGTAGGCGTTGTTGAGCGCGCCCCAAAACGACGGGCTCTCTCGCTGGGTGGAGGCCGCGGCGGCCTTCTCGTAGGCTTTGGCCGAGTCCACGAGGGTGTCGTCGTAATCGAAGGCGACCGAGAGGTGGCCGATGGTGATGAGGCTGAAGAACAAGCCCCACACGCTCATCATGGCGAGGACCTTCTTCGTCGTGGTCCAGCCTTTCTCGACTTTCGCGCGCGCGTCCTTGAAGACCATGTCAGTTCTCCTTCAGCTTGAGCCGTCCGATCGGAGGCGCGGCGACGACGCCCTGCTTACGGGCGCAGTCGTTGAGCACGTCGCGCGCGAGCGCGCCGGTCGCCTCCGACGAGACGAAGCGGTCGAAGGCCGTGTAGCCGTCGCCGCCGCTCGTCAAAAAATCCAGCGTCACGAACGAATAGATCTTGGCGTCGTCGAGCGGCACGCCGCCGACCGAAGCCGAGGCCAGGCGCTCGCCCGCGGGCTTGGGCCGGTAGTACTCGACGCTCGCGCCCGAAATCTGCGCGATCTTGCCCACGCCCATGCCGTAGTCGAGGGCGGCGCGCACGTCGGCGCCCTTCATGGACAACTTGACCAGCGCGTTGTCGAAGGGCATGAGGTTGAAAATGGAGCGCAGGGTGACGGGGCCCGCGGGCAACTCGGCGCGGATGCCGCCGCCATTCTGAAGAACGACGTCGGCGCCCGAAGCCGCCCGGTAGCAGTCCGTCATCCAGTCGCCGAGCGCGTTCTCATGATCGGCCTCGCGGCCCATCAAGGCGGGCGCGGTGGCGATGACCGTCTCGAAGATCTTGCCCACGGCCTCGGCCTGCTTGTCGACGATCGCTTTCACGGCCGGATCCTCGCCGACGCGATCGGGCCACAGCTCGATGAGCTCGTCGGAAGAGGCCGTCACCGTCTTCGTCTTCGGATCGATCTCGAGGGTCGTCCGTCCCGCCTTCACGAGAAAGGAGCCGGCCTGCACGATCAAGGTTCCGTTCTCCCCGCGGATCGCGCGGCTCAGGAAGGTGTGGGAGTGGCCGCCGACGATGAGGTCGATGCCGGGAACCTCACGCGCGAGCGTCTGATCGCCCTCGAATTTCTGATTCTCCCCCTCGAGACCCATGTGAGTGACGGCGATGATCACGGTGGCGCCCTGCTTCTTGAGCGCTTTGACCGCCTCGCGCGCGACGTCGATCTCGCGGCGGAACTCAAGGCCGGCGATGTTCTTTTTGAAGGCGAGCTTACGCATGTGCGAGGTCGTCAGGCCGAAGATCCCGAACTTCACGCCGGCGACCTCTTTAACGATCCACGGGCGGACCCACGGAGCGGGCTTGCCGTCTTCGCCGTAGGTGTTCGCCGATAGCACCGGCGCCTTCATCTTCGCGATCAGCGCGCGCAAGGAGTCGGCGCCCGCGTCGTACTCGTGATTGCCGACGACGATCGCGTCGTAGCCGATCGCGTTGAAAACTTCCGCGACGGCGTCCCCTTTCGTGAGCGAGCCTTCCGGCGTCCCCTGCCACCAGTCGCCTCCGTCGAGCACGAGCTTGGGGCCGGTCTCTTTGCCGAGCAGGGCCGCGAACGCGGCGCCGCCGCCGATCAGGCGGTTGGTCTGGAATTTGTCCGGGCGCGGCATGATCCAGCCGTGCACGTCGTTGGTGTGGTAGACGCGGACCTTGATCGGCTCCGCCGCGACGGCGCGTCCCGCGAACGCGAGCGTGACGAGGAGAAGGGCCTTCACTCGGCCAGGCCCCCGGCGAGCGCGTCGCAGGCCTGCTGTACGGCTTCGGCGGCATTGGAAAGCCGCAAGGAAACCGTCTCACGCTTGAGCGCGGTCGTCAGCGAGGGATCCTCGTACCCATCGGAGCGCGTGAGACGGCGCAGACGCTCCGCCTCGCTCGCCCACTTCTTCGCGAGGACCAGCGCCTCGACACGGACCTTGCCGCGACCGGCGGCGGCGGCGGCCAGAGCCTTGGCGGCGTCGCGCACGGCCTCGGCGGTCCGCAGTAATCCCGAGTCGGGCTCCACGCCGTAGCGAGCGGCCTCCGAGACGGCCTGGGTCGCGTGCTCGACGGCCTCGCGCAGGGCGAAGGAGGCGTCGGCGGCGTCGGTCTTGGCGAGGCCGCGGAAGGATTTATTGGCGATCACGGCGGCCTCGCGCCAGCCCAACGCGCGCAGGCGCGCGGTGCGCGCGGCGGACAAGGCGGAAGCGGCGGGACGGCGGAACCAGTCCGCCGCGGCGGACGTCGCCGCGACGAGGGTCTCCGTCTGGCCTTTCAGGCTCTCCGAGGCGCTTCTCCCCATAGGGGGGCAAGTCTATTAAATTTTCTCGAGGGTCGACAGCAGGCAGCGGACGCCGCCCCGGTCCGCGTCGGGCGTCGTCTCGGAGACGAGGCGCAGGCCGGCCGCCTCGAAACGCTCGCGGAAATATCGGCGATGAATGAACTCCTTCTCTCCCGCGTAGCCGTGGGCGAGCAGCAGCCGTCCGCCGGGGCGCAGCCACGACGCGACCCGCGGGAACAGGGCGGCGAACTCGTCGGCCACGCCGGGACGGTCCAGATAATACAGGACGTCGCCCAAAACGATCGCGTCGAACGGGGCGAAGACGCCGGGGTCCCACGTCATCAGGTCCGCTTCGATGAATGCGGCGGACGCGCGCCGGCGCGCCCGTTCGAGCGCGACGGCGGAGATATCGAGCGCCACCACCCGGGCGGCGCGCCGGGCCAGACGCTCCGTGAAATGGCCTTCCGCGCAGCCGACCTCGAGCACCGTCCCTAGGCGAGCGGACCCGAGAGCCGCGTCCATTGCGGCCAGACGGGCGCCCTCATAGGCGTTGCCGGAGTAGGAGAAGGGGTCCTCTCGCTTGCCGAACTGGCGGTTCATCTTCCGCCGGGTCTTGTACGCCTGCCAGGACATCCGCAGGCCGGACCAAAAGCTCAACGGACCCTCTTGGAACCCAGGATGTCCTTGAGCCGCTCGGCGTCGCGGAAGGAAGCCCGGTGGGCGAGGGCCACATAGGCGGGAACGTCGCCGCAAGCCGAGACGATTGTGGCCATATTGTCCACACCCAAAACCCCCATCCGGGCCACAGACGGGCGCAGGTACAGGAACGCGCCCTTGCGGGGCGGCGGCTGACGCAGCGGGTCAAAGGCGCGGATCAGCCCCAGCTCGGCGCACACCTTGTCCTCGAGAGAAGCCCATTCCGCGGCCCGGGGATGCCAGACGAAGGTCAGCTTGCCCCGGGCGACCTTCTTGAAGAACGCGTACATGTCGCGTAGTCGGTCGGAGCCCGGCTGAAAGGACGCCGGGGTCTCGAACACCACGATGGTCGAGCCCAGGGCCTCAGCGGCGGCTTTTGTGGCCATCCAGGCCTCATGCACCTCCAGGCTCGCGCGGAAGGCCCCGCACTGGGCCTGGCGGTTCTTCGGCATTTTACGGGCGGAGGCCGGAAACCCGCGGTCTTCGGGGCCATGGGTGATCGAACGAAGGGCCTGCAAGGCGGCCTCGCCCCCTGCAGGGATGTCGGCGCGCCACTGGCCCAAAGTTTCAAGCCGCGGAAGGCCCTTGCCGGTGTCGGTCTCCACGAAGGACAGCGACCGCCAATAACGGTCCCGGCCGATGGGGTAGCCGACGCTGCCGACGCGGATCATTCGCCGAACAAGTCGAATTCCGGCTCGCGACGGGCCCGGGTCACGGTGTCCGGCAGGCGCCGGGACCAGCGCAGGCAGTACCAGGCCAGGCCGAGGCAGGCGAGCCCGTACACGAGCTCAAAGCGCGCGAAACGGCCCCACTCGGCCTTCGTAACGAAAGCCCACGCCTGGGGCGCGTACTTGTTCGCCTCGGGCTCCCCGCCCAGCAGGTCGTAGGCTCCCTTGAAAAGAGCCAGCCCGCCCCACCCGGCGAACATCGCCGCGGCGAGACGGGCCAGACCACTGACTTTGATGGTCTCTTGAGAGACCATACGATCAACGCTTAGAGAACTGGAAGCGCTTGCGGGCTTTCGGCTGACCGGGCTTCTTGCGCTCGACCATGCGGGGGTCGCGAGTCAGGAAGCCGGCGGCGCGGAGAGCCTTCTTGTTCTTCTCGTCGAGCTTGACGAGGGCGCGAGAGATCGCGTGACGGGCCGCTCCGGCCTGGCCGGAGATGCCGCCGCCGTTGACCTTGAGGATGTAGTCATGGTTCTTGGCGGCTTCGATGATCGTGATCGGCTCAGTGACGTCCCGGATCTGGTGGGGCAGGCCGTGGAAGTACTGCTCGACGGTCTTCTTGTTGACGGTGACCTTGCCGTCGCCCTTCGGCAGCAGGCGGCACTGCGCGATGGAAGTCTTACGGCGGCCGGTCGCCCAAATCGCTTCGTTCTTGGTAGCCATGGTGTCCTTACTTAGCCTTCGGCGCGACGGCGGCCGAGTGCGGGTGTTTATCACCGACGTAGATCTTGAGGCGAACCAGCTGCTTGCGCGCGAGGCGGTTCTTGGGGAGCATGCGGCGCACGGCGAGCATCATGACTCGGCGGGAATCCCGCTCCATCTGACGGCGCATGGGCATGACCTTGGCGCCGCCGGCGAAGCCGGAGTGCGAGAAGTACGTCTTCTGGTCGATCTTGTTGCCGGTCAGCTTGACCTGCTTGCAGTTCGTCACGACGACGAAATCGCCGCAATCAACGTAATCGGTGTAAGTGACCTTGCCTTTTCCACGAAGTAGATCGGCGGCCTTCGTCGCGATGCGTCCGAGCACGAGGCCCTTCGCGTCGATGTGATGCCATTTGCGGCTGATAGCCGCCTGGCGGGGGGAATGCGTGTAGCTGTTCTGAGGCATAGTGGTTAATCTTAACAAATTCCCCGTCGGGAGACAAGCGAAATGAGGACTATCTCGGGGGACGGCGCGTCCCGAAGACTTCGCCGTTCGGGGACTTCCAGTAGGTCTCAAGCTTGAGCTTGGCCCGGGTGTAGACCTTCACCCCGGCGGGGGTCAACCGTCCGTCTCCGTCGAACAGGCGCTTGCCGTCCCAATCCGTCAATTTAAGGGCCCATTTAGCCCCGGCGCCCTTCTTTTCGAAGTACTCGATGGCGTCCTGGGTCAGGTGAAAAACGTATTTATCGTAACCCTCTTTCGTCAAAACCCGCTTGCCCGGCTCGGCGCCGCGGCGGGGGCTGGTCCAGGGCCGGGTCCCCCCGAATTTTTTCTTGAGATAATCGAGGGCGTCGCTTTCGCCCATACGGATCTGACCCAGCAACTGGGCGTCGGCCGGGGCCCAGGACGTGAGGTCCGGCGACAGGATTCGACGCGCCCACATCTCATCGAGGACCGTGGCGCGGTCCTCGGTCTCGATGGCGGGCTCCGCCGTTACGGGCGCGTGGCCGCCGAGTTCCCCCGCCCGGGCCAGGACGGCCGACAGCAGGAGAAAAGCGAGCTTCACTTGGCGGCGAGAATACGGGGCAAAACCACCCCGACCTGGTCCATGTACTTGCCCTTGCGGTCGGAGTACGACGTCTCGCAGAGCTGATCGCCTCCGAAGAAGAGAAGCTGCGCGATGCCTTCGTTCGAATAAATCTTCGCCGGCAGCGGCGTCGTATTCGAAATCTCGATCGTGAGATAACCTTCCCAGCCGGGCTCAAGAGGGGTTACGTTGATGATAATGCCGCAGCGCGCGTAGGTGGACTTGCCCAGGCACACGGCCAGCACGTCGCGCGGAATCGAGAAGCGCTCGAGCGAGCGGGCCAGCGCGAAGGAGTTCGGGGGCACGACGCACTCGGGAGCCTTGATGTCGACGAAGGCCTTCGAGTCGAAATTCTTCGGGTCGACGAGCGTGCCGTGCACGTTCGTGAAAACTTTGTACTCGTCGGCGACGCGCATATCGTAGCCGTACGACGAGAGACCGAACGAGATCTTGCCCTTGCCGTCCTGACGCTCGACGAACGGGTCGATCATCTTCTTGGTCTGGGACATCTCGCGAATCCACTTGTCGGATTTGATCATAGGGGGCTCCTTCGTCGGGCTGATCGGATTATATCTTTTTCGAGATATTCGCTCGCGCCGACGAAATTACTTCTGATAATCACTATTTCCTGGAAACAGTTGGGCAGACACACCTTCTCGTTTTCGCGCGACTCATTCTCTCGAGGAGGGTTTTGAGCGAAAAAATGCTCAAAACCCTCGAGCGAAGAACGTCTCTACGTCTTGCAGATGATACCGGCCGTCGCGTGTCCAGACAGACACGCCGACTCGATCGTGGCCGGAAGGCCGGTGCGCGTCCAATCGCCGGCGAAGGAAAAGCCGGGCATCCCGGTTCCAGGCTCAGGGCGCTTGTTCTCGTCTCCCGGAACAGGAGACAAGGTCGCGAAAGGTTCTTTGACGACTTTGGAAGCGAGGACCTTCGCCGACGCGAATTCCGGGATGCACGACGTCAGATCGCGCTTGGCGGTCTCGAGAATCTTCTCGGGTGAATACCCAATCTGTTTGTGCGCGCCCGAGATCACCACCGCCAAGGTCTGCCCCGGCTCTTTGATATTCTGGATCAACGTCTTGTTGAACACCCAATGCGTTTCGGTGTTCAGCATGCCCAGGAACCGCTCGGTCATGACCGGCCTATCGATCTTGAAGGTCGCGCCGACGATCGGGGCCGGCTTAAGCTCCTCCCAAGAACCGCGCAGCGCGGCGGGCAGAACCAATTTCTTCAGATCCCACGGCGGCAAGGTCGAAACGACGTGACCGGCCTCGAAACGCGAGTCCATATCGGTCTTGATGCCCACGACGCGGCCTTTCTCCTCGATGAGCGACGCCGCTTTCGCGTTGGAGATCACGCGCCCGCCGCGCTTCTCGATGAAGTCGCGCGCGGCGTCGGTGTACAGCTCGGACAGGCCGGTCTTGGCCAACGCGAAGCGCGAGGACTCCCGCCCGGTAAGGAACATCTGGCGCAAGGCCTGAATGAAGCCGGCGGCCGAGGCGATCGCCGGATCGTCGTTGAGGATCCCGATCGCGGCGGGATCAAAGAAGCGCGTCTGGAAATTCCGAGACAGCCCCAGACCGGTCAGCCACTGGCGGACCGTGAGCTTCTCGACGCCTTCGGGGATCGGGCCCGACTTCATGGCCTTGAGGGCGATGTCGAACGCGAGCAAAGCCGATTTCTCTTTCAGAGAAACCCCTTTCAGGCCGAGAAGGCCGGCGGCCAAGTGCAGCGGCGCCGGGAGCCACGACGGGCACGCGAGCCGGTCGCGGCCGCCGCCGGGCTCGGCGTAATCCACCACGACGTCAGAATAAATATCGAGCCGGTCATGGGTGCCGATCGCCTTAAGAAATTTTCGCGTCTCCCAGTAACAGCCCATGAACAGGTGTTGACCGTTGTCGATCTCGAGCCCGTTCTCGCTGAAGGAATAAGCCCGTCCGCCGAGATGGGGCTTTTTATCGAGCACGAGAACCTTCTTCCCCTTTTCGGCCAGCGCCACGGCGCAGGACAGGCCGGCGAAGCCGCCGCCGAGGACGATCACGTCGTCTTTTTCAGAGCCCATGGCAGTACAGCCACGCGCGGAAGGCCAAGGACGCCTTGCGCCAGCCCGGCAAAGTCGTTTTTTGAAAGAGGACGCGGAACTCGTGCGCCTTGATCTCGTCGAGCAGGCCCTCGTAAACGTGGGCCATGATCTCGGCGGGCAGGAGGCTCACGCGGTCGCGGAAGTCCACGAGGTTGCGGGCTCGGGCGTAGTAAGCCTTGGCGCGCTTGTACTGGCCGATCATCAGGCGGTCGAAGGCGGGGCCGTGATCGCGCAGGACCAGACGCTCCGTGGAATAGCCGGCGTCACGGATCTCCGAGAGGGGCAGATACACGCGTCCGATCTCGAGGTCGGCGCCGACGTCGCGGATGATGTTGGTCAGCTGGAACGCGTAGCCGAAGGTGGTGGCGAACTCGTACATCGCCTCCTTGCTCGTGTACGTCCAGCCGAAGATGTGCACGCACATAACACCGACCGAGGAAGCCACGCCTCGCATGTAGCTCTCGAGATCGGCGATAGTCTCGTAGCGGACGCCGTCGAGGTCCATGGCGCAGCCGCGGATCATCTCGAGGAACGGCTCTTGCGGGATCTTAAACTCCGCGATCACGGGCTGCAGGCGCAGGGCGATCGCGTGGGTCGGCTTGCCGTCGTAGAGGCGGGCGATTTCCTCGCGCCAGAACTGGAGCTGGGCCCGCGCGTCGTCTTTGGATATTCCAGGCTCATCGACGATGTCGTCGATCAAGCGGCAGTAGGCGTACACGGCGGACAACGCCTCGCGCTTCGCCTTGGGCAAGAGCAGGAAGCCCAGGAAGAAGTTCGACTTCTTCTCGGCCGCGGGCGCCGCCGGGGTCATGTGCCGACGAGCGCGCGCGCGACCAACGGAATCCACTCCCTTTTCTTCAGGGTCGGACGCGTCCGGATGGTGTCGAAGTCGAGCTTATGGATGAGCTTGAGGATCTGCATGCCGCCGTACCACGTGAGGCGGATTTCGAGCGACAGCGGCCAATGCAGCAGGGCCGGCAACGGCCGGCCTTGCTCAAAAAGCGCGCGGGCGCGGGAGACCTGAAACTTCATCAGGTTCTTGAAGCGCTCGTTGTAGACGCCCATGCGAAGATCGGCTTCCGAATAGCCGTGAGAATCAAAATCTTCCTGGGGAATGTAAACCCGGTCCTTCTTGAGGTCGACCGAAACGTCCTGCCAGAAATTGGCGAGCTGCAGGGCCGTGCAAATCGCGTCCGAGTAGCGGAAAAGCTCGGGGTCCTTGTAGCCGTGGATCATGAGCACGATCCGGCCGACGGGATTGGCGGAGCGCCGGCAATAGTCGAGCACTTCGTCGTAGGTCGCGTAACGGCTCTTCTCCGTATCCTGCAGGAAGGCGGAGAGAAGATCGTCGAACGGCTCTTTGGGGAGCTCGAGTTCCTTGATCGTCTCGCCCAGCGCGAGGAAAACGGGATGAGTCGGCGGGCGCTTGCCGGTATCGGCGAGCATGGAGCGCCAGTTGAGCAGGCATTCGCGGCGCCGGCCGTCGTACTCGGGCTCGTCGGACATGTCGTCGGCGATGCGCGCGAAGGCGTACAGGGCGGCGACGTGCTTGCGCAGGCGCTTGGGCAGGAGCAAGGATGCGACCGGGAAATTCTCGTAATGCGAGTCCGCCAAGTCCTGGCAGAAGCGATACGCGCCCGCGACGTCGCGCGGATCGCCGAGCTTCGCTTCGTAGGCCTTGAGCGTTCCCGCCATTATTTTTTGCCGATGCCGATGCGCGTGCGGCCGTCCGCGGTCTTGGATTTGAGGCGTTTCAAAGGCGTGTTGGACCACTCGAACACGAACGCGCCGCAGCGGACCATGTCGCCGGCCTGAATGCCCGCCTTCTTGAGGGCGCGGTCCACGCCGATGCGCTTGAGCGTGTGCTGGTAGCGGCTGATCGCCTCGGGCAGGCTGACGTCGAGCATCGCGGAGGCGCGCTCGACGAAGCGCCCGCGGAGCTGGAACTGGCCGCCGCCGAGGTTCTCGACGGTGAAGCCCTGCTCGACTGTATGAATCGTGTCGTCGACGGTCTTCTCGGCGAAATGCACGGGGCCGTCGTGCTTGGCGAGCACGGCGATGACCTTGTCGAGCAGATCCTCGACGCCTTCGCCCGTGGCGTTTGAAATCGCGAGGACCTTGTCCTTGTACTTCTTCTTGAGCTGCGCGTAGACGCCGGCGCCCTCGGGCAGGTCCATCTTGTTGACCACGAGGAACTTGTGCTTCTTCGCGAGCTTGGGGTTGAACTTTTTGAGCTCGGACTCGATCGTCTTGATGCCCGCCAGCGGCGTCTCGCCCATGTAGCCCATGGGATCGACGAGATGGATGAGCACGCGCGTGCGCTCGACGTGGCGCAGGAACTTCTGGCCGAGGCCCTTACCTTCGGAGGCGCCCTCGATAAGGCCCGGGATGTCGGCCACGACGAAGCTGACGTGCTTGTGGTAGGCGACGCCCAGGTTAGGCGACAAAGTGGTGAACGGGTAGTTGGCGATCTTGGGCCGGGCGTTCGACACGCGCGAGACGAAGCTCGACTTGCCGGCGTTGGGGAAGCCGACGAGACCGACGTCGGCGAGGAGCTTGAGCTCCATGATCAGAGTGCATTCCTGACCGGGTCCGCCCTTCTCAGCTAAGCGAGGCGCGGTGTTCATGCGCGTCTTGAAGGAGTAGTTGCCGCGGCCGCCGCGGCCGCCTTCGGCGGCGCGCCACTTCTGGCCTTCCTTGTGGAGGTCGGCGACGAGGATGCCGTCACGGTAGACGATGGTGCCGACGGGCACGGGCACGGTGATGTCGTCGCCGCGCTCGCCCATCTTATGGCCGCCCTTGCCGTGGGTGCCGCGCGGGGCCGTGATGTGCGGCCGGAAATGAAGGTCCATCAAGGTGGTGAGGCGGGAGACCGCCTCGAACCACACGTCGCCGCCCCGGCCGCCGTCGGCGCCGTTGGGGCCGCCCCACTCCATGTACTTCTCGTGCTTGAAGGAGAGACAGCCGTCCCCGCCGCTGCCGCCGGAGACGAAGACTTTGACTTTATCGATGAAGTTCATGGTTTGGTGGAAAGCACAACGGCCGCCGGTCTGGCCGGCGGCCGTCGTCGACGCGCGTGAGCGCGGCGAAAGAATTACTTCGCGGCTTTAGCGGTCTGCTTCGCCGGAGCGGCCTTCACGGCCTTCGCGGCGGCAGGGTACACGGACGCGCGCTTCTTGTCCTTGTACGCCCACTCGAAGGTCACGACGCCGTTGATCTTGGCGAACAGCGTGTGATCCTTACCGAGGCCGACGTTGAGGCCGGGGAGAATCTTCGTGCCGCGCTGGCGCATGATGACCATGCCGGACTTGACGACTTCGCCGCCGTAGCGCTTGACGCCGAGGCGTTGGCCGTGAGAGTCGCGGCCGTTATTGGATGAACCCTGTGCTTTTGTAGAGGCCATATATTTTTAGTTGAGGGAGATGCTTTCGATTTTGATGGAGGTCAGCCACTGGCGATGACCCTGCGTCTTCTTGTACGCCTTCTTGGTGCGCTTCTTGAAGACGATGATCTTCTCGCCGCGTCCCTGCTTGACGACGGTCACGTTGACCTTCGCGCTGCGCGTGGACTTCGGCTCCTGGCCTTCCGGAGCGTCGCCGACGGCCCAGAGGGCGTCGAACGTCAGCTTGTCGCCTTCCTTGGCCTCCAGCTTCTCGACCTTAACGGTCTCGCCGGGAATGACCCAAAGTTGTTTTCCGCCCGTCTCGATGATCGCGTACATAAATAAAGGACTCCTGTTGAGGTAGGGGAATATCGTATCAAAATCCCCGACGGGTGACAAGACGTTTATCGGATTATCGTCCGGACCAAGCCAATTCGTTGCTTCAGGACGTTCGGATGATCCTGTACGAAGAAAACCGCTCGCTGTACCTCAACCTCACCAACCGTTGCCCCGTCTCCTGCCGTTTCTGCGTCAAAACCTCGTGGGAGTATCAATTCAAAGGCCACGACCTGCGCATCGAGGGTCCCGAGCCGACCGCGGAGGACCTACTGGGCGCGCTCCGCGAGCCGTTGTGGGCCAAGGACGTATGGCGTGAGGTGGTTTTTTGCGGCTTCGGAGAATGCACCTACCGCCTGACCGAGATGAACGCGGTCGGCCTGCACCTGAAGCTCCATCACCCGGAGCTGAAGCTACGCTTGAACACCATCGGCCTGGGCAATCTGATCTGGGGCCGGGACATTGCGCCGGAACTAGCCCTGTACCTCGACGAGGTCTCCGTGAGCCTGAATACCGCCGAGCCGGGACAATGGCAGGAGCTTCACCGGCCGGCGCCCTCCTTTCGTGAAAAAGGATATACAGCGTCTAGACAATTCGCTGAACGCTGCGTAGCGGCCGGGCTTAAGACGAGGGTCACCGCGGTGGCGTTACCGGAGGTCAATCTCACGCCACTCAAGCATTACGCGCACTCGATCGGAGCTGAATTCCTCGCTCGGCCGGTCTTGGCCTGACCCTGGAAACGCACCCCGGGGGCTGTTACACTCTTAAAGGAAGGTTACCATGCCCAAAACCCGCTCCGCCGCCAAGATCGCCCTGACCGAGAACCAGCACAAGGTCATCAAGGATAAGTACCTGCGCGACGCCTCGTCGGTCGAGGCGTGGCTGACCGGAGTCGCCCGGAACGTCGCCCTCGGCGAAATCCTGGCCCACCCCAAGGCCGAGGCCTGGGGCGTGTTCGCCGGCGTGCATCGCGCGACCGAGCGCGGCATGAACCTCTTTCACGACGGACTCCTCGACAACGACGCGCGCCAGGCGAATTTCGCGCGGCTGCTCGCTAACCTCGAAAAGGCCTGCGCCAAGCATCCCGACGCCCGGGCGCTGCGGGATAAATGGGCCGCGAGCTTCTACGAACTGATGTCGGCATGGGATTTCCTGCCGAACTCCCCCACCTTGATGAACGCCGGTCGCGAGTTGCAGCAACTGTCCGCGTGCTACGTTCTGCCCGTGCCCGACTCGATGGAGGCCATCACTAAATCGCTCGCCGCGCAATCGATGATCCAGAAATCCGGAGGCGGCACCGGCTTCTCCTTTTCTCAGCTGCGCCCGAAGGGCGATCCGGTCAAGAAAACCCAGGGGGTCGCAAGCGGCGCTTTGTCGTTCATGAAGCTCTTCGACACGATGACCGACGTGGTCAAGCAGGGCGGCACGCGCCGCGGCGCCAACATGGCGATCCTGAGATACGACCATCCCGAAATTCTGGACTTCATCAAGATGAAGACCCAGGCCGGAGTCATGGAGAATTTCAACGTCTCCGTCGGCGTGGACGCCGTCTTCATGCGGGCGGTCATGGCCGACGCGGAGTACGACCTCATCAACCCGCGCACGGGCAAGGCCGCCGGCAAGCTGCGCGCCAAGGAAGTCTTCGACGCGATGGTCGACCTCGCCTGGAAGACGGGCGATCCGGGCTACGTCGTGCTCGACCGCATCAACGCCTCCGGCTCCAACACGACGCCCGCCCTGGGTCAGATCGAAAGCACCAACCCCTGCGGCGAGCAACCGTTGCTTCCGTGGGAGCCGTGCAATCTCGGGTCGCTCAACCTGAGCGCCTTCGTCGCGGACGACGGACGCTGGGACTTCCCGCGCCTGAAGGAATCCGTCGGCGTCGCGATCCGCTTCCTCGAGGACGTCATCGAGGTGAACAACTATCCGTTGCCCGAGATCGAGCGGCTGGCCAAGGGCAACCGTCGCATCGGCCTGGGCGTGATGGGCTGGGCGGAAGCCCTGGTCAAGAGCAGGGTCGCTTACGGCGACCCCGAGGCGCTCAAGCTCGGCGACAAAGTGATGTCGTTCATCAACGGCGCTTCGCTCGACGCTTCGGAGAAGCTCGCGGCGGAACGCGGCGTCTTCCCCAACTGGAAGGACTCGACCTACGACCCCGACTCGAAGCACTATCGCGGAGAGAAGCGGACCCCGCGCCACAGCGCGCGCACCACGATCGCGCCGACGGGCACCATCGCCATCGCGGCCGGCCTGCAGGGCGGCGGCATCGAGCCTTTCTTCGCGATCGCGTACACGCGTTACAACGCGAAGGCGCTCGAAAGCCTGAAGGCCGGTGGAACTCCGAACGACAAAGACGTCTTCTTCGAGGTCAACCCGCTGTTTCGGGCGTGCGCCGAGAAGAACAAGTGGTTCGGTCTCGATGAAAAGTCGCTGATGCGCAAAATCGACCAGAATCACAAGTCCGCTTACGGGATCTCCGAGATTCCTGAAAACATCCAGCGTCTGTTCGCCACGGCCCACGACGTGTCCGTCGAAACCCACGTACGCATGCAAGCCGCGTTCCAGAAGCACACGGACAACGGCGTGTCCAAAACCATCAACCTGCCCGAGGACGCGACCCCCGATGACGTCCGCAACGCTTACCTGCTGTCGTACGAGCTCGGCTGCAAGGGCATCACGGTTTACCGCGACGGCTCCAAGGCGCAACAGGTGCTCAACCTCGCCTCGACGCCGTCGAAGGGCAAGCGCCGCGAGCCGGAGGCCTCGCTCGGCCTCGACGCCGAGTATTACCAGATCCGCACCGGGTACGGGCCGCTGCACGTCCACATCAACTACGACGAGAAGGGGCCGTTCCAGCTCTTTACCAACATCCCCCCGCTCGGCACCGAGATCGCGGGATTGACCTCGCTCGTCGGAATCCTCATCTCGAAGTATCTGGCCGAAGGCGGCGATCCGCTACGCCTGCTCAAGCACCTCAACTCGGTCAAGGGAGACAAGCCGGTCGGCTTAGGGCCCAATCGCGTGGACTCCATTCCGCACGCGCTCGCCATCGCCCTGCGCGCCCATCTCAAGAAAACGGGGTGGATCGACGAGAAGACGAAGCCGGATCTGCTCGGGACGGCCCCCGCCGAACTGGCTCCCGCAGAGCATTGCCCGAAGTGCTTCTCGCGCAACGTCTCACACGAATCGGGCTGCTCCGGAGTCACGTGCCACGACTGCGGCCACTCCGAATGCTCGTGAGCGGGGGCCGGCCCTAAGGCCCGCCGCGTTTCGGCGCGCCCGGACCGCTCTCCCAGGTGCCGTCGGGACGCAGGGCGCCGACAGGAGAAGCGTTCGGACCCGCGGGCGAAACCTGGCGCTCGGGCATGGGAGCGGCGACGGGCGCGGATTCGGGTTCAGGCGCGGGAAAAACGGGCGGAGCGACGACGGTCTCCGATTCCGCTTCAGGCGCGGGCGGCGGCGCGACGGGCTCCTCGGCGGGAGGGATGACCTCCGCCTTGGGAGGCGCCGGGCGCCGGGTCGCGGCCCACAACGTGACGAACAGGCTCAACGACAGGAGCACGGCGATCCACGGCCGGGACTTCATGAGACCGCTCAAAGACGGGGGCGCGCCGGTGATTTTGGCGCGGCAGTGAGGACAGGTCGTGGTGCCCTTGGGTACGGTGGCCCAGCACTGAGAGCAGGTCATGTCCTCCATAGAATAGCAGTCGGGGAGTAACTCGTCGAGTCCCGGGGTGTGACGCAAGTCGCTTCCCTTAATTACGCGGATGTTTCCTTGATTTGTCCTCTGGAACGACCTATACTTCGTGGGCCCATGAGCGAACGCAACCCTCGACGCGGCGGCACCTTGACCGAATTGATGGTCGCCACCATCATTCTCTCGGTCGGCGTGCTGGGGCTGTTTGGCGCCTTCAAGTTCATCGCCCGCTCGACCTTCATCTCACGCGCCACCTCCTTGGCCACAAACCTCGGCCAGGAACGCATCGAGTCGCTTAAAAATCTCAGCTATTACTCCCTTCAAATCACCACCGCGACCGGCACGGACGCGACGGTGACGCCCTCGATCCTCTACGACACCGTCAACTACCCGCCTGAGACGATCGCGATCGGCGGCATCACGTTCACCCGCTACACCTACGTCGGCATGGCCGACGTCACCAACAGCGATATCACCGACGTGGCCTTCACCTACCCCGACACCGGCCTCAAGCAGATCACCGTCAACATCGTCTGGACGGAGGCCGGGGCGAAGAAGCAGTGGATGCTCAAGAACCTCCTCGAGAACCCCAACATCAACCCGCTCGACTCGACCATCTCCGGAACGGTCACCAACTCCGCCGGCGGCAACGTGGCGAGCGCCATCGTCGTCGTCGAACAGAACGAGAACTGGGGTGCCACGACCAACGCCTCGGGCGCATACTCCTTCTCGGTTTACCACGGCACCTATACGGTTCGCGCTTCCTCGACCGGCTACTCCGACGGCGTCTCCGCCTCCTTCTCCCTGGCCAAGGGCGGCACCGCGAACCTGGCGGCCATCCAGCTCACGGCCGTCGCCACCGGTTACATCACCGGAACCGCTTGGTATAACCCGAACATCGTGATCAGCCAGGTCGTCGCCGCCACCACGACGCTCGTGGCCAACGGCGCCACGGCCGAGGTCGAATACGTCGAATTATTCAATCCCACGACCTTCCCGATCAATATCGGCACGACGGGCCAAGCGCAGAAGAACGTCATGCTGTCTTATTACGAGGAGGATTGGTCCCTCTATCGCTACGACTCCTCCTGGTACACGGGCTCGCACACGTGGGACATGGTCAACGTCACGACGTACGTCGCGCCGGGCCGCTACTACCTGATCGCCAACTCTTCTTATTTCTACACGTCCGGCGGCTGGATCAACGCCGACGCCTACTACGATTCCACGCATTCCCACCCCGACAACATTCACAACGACAAGGCCGGCACCAGCGCCCTCTACGACTGGAACAACGGCTGGCTCGACGAGGTGGGCTGGGCGGACAACAACAACTCGGCCCTCTGGGGCGAGGGCACCACGATTCCCAACGCCGCCTCCGACGACGGCCTCGGCTCTCCGGCGGGAAAGCAGATCGTCCGCGTCTCGAGCCCCGGCGTCAGCGCGGCGATGCTGGGCAACTTCGGCCGCGCCTACGACTCCAACAACAACTCCCAAGACTTCCTCTACGAAGGCACCTATTTCAGCGGCTTCGTGTACCCGCCGAAAAATACCGCTTCGGGCGCGTTCGCGGTCATCTCCGGCAAAGTGCCCACCTTGCTCGGCACGACCTACATCTCGGCCAGCGACCCCAACTCCGGCTCGACGCAGGCCTTCACGTCCTACATCACGAGCGGCGCTCTGAGCCTGCCCTTCACCCGCTTCCAGCTGGCCGGTGTGTCGACCGGAACCTGGACCGTGTCCGCGGCCTACAGCTCCTACTCCGCCAGCTACGACAACGTCGCCGTGACGCAGAACGCCTACACCGGAGTGCCGAACTCGGCCACGTCGCCGTCGTGGCCCTCCGCCAATTACAACAGCGTTCAGCTCACCAGCACCACCGCGGCGGGCTACGTCAAAGGCGTCGTCACCAACACGTCCAACGCTGCGATCAGCGGCATCATCGTTCAAGGCGGCGGCGCGTCGAAGACGACGGGCGCCAACGGCGTCTACTTCATGCCCGTCTCAAGCGGCACGGTGACGATCATCGTCAACCCGAACAACACGAACCCCTCCTATGTCCAGGATATCCAGACGCCCGTGATCACCGCGGGCGCCGTGACGACGCAGGACATCACCCTCAACCTCGGCGGACGCATCACCGGCTACGTCACGACGGGCACGACCCCGCTGGCCTACCAGGCCATCGCCGCGACGAGCGGATCCGGCAGCCAGGCCGGCTCCGGCGTTACGGACGCGACCGGCGTCTTCACCATCCGCAACGTTTCCACCGGCACATATACGGTGTTCCCTGTATTGGAGTCCGGCCAGGACGTCGCTCCGAATACGATCTCCGCGACCTTGACCTCCGCCGGCAGCGTCTTCGCCGGGACCTTCACCGTCTCCGGCGCGTTCGGCAGCATCGCGGGCACGGTCTCCGACGCGTCGGGCCTCGTGACCTCGGGCGCGCTGATGATCGCCTCGACCAACACGATCGCAAGCTCCCCCGCCGCCATCGTCGGGTCCTCCGCTCCGGCGCAGGTGCCGATCTACATGGTCTCGAGCAAGGCCGACGGCACCTACACCTTGCCTGTGCGCGGCGGCGCGACCTATTACCTCTCGGCGTACGTCCCCGTGATCTCCGGGACCGGCGTGACGGTGACGACGAAAACCTACAGCGGCATCATCGTCAGCCCGAGCGCATCGACCACGAAAAACGTGAGCATTCCATGATGCGTCTCAAGAGCAAACGCGGCTACACGTTGACCGAGGTGATGATGGTCGTCGCCATCATCGGCATCCTCGCGACCGTCGCGCCGCTCATGCTCATCCAGATGCAGAACTTCTTCCTGATGACCAGCGCGCGCTACGAGATCCAGCGCGACGCGCGCACCACGCTCGACACCGTCAACCGCTACCTTCGCCAGGCCGTGGCCTCCTCGGTGATCATGGATACGCCCACCGGGCAGGGACCGTTCTCGCGCATCAGGTTCCGACACGTCGACGGACGCTACATGGAGTTCCGCCAGAGCGGAAGCAAGCTGGTCCAGGTCATCGGCACCGCCGAATCGGTGGTCAGCAGCAACCTCATCTACATCGCGTTCACCTATCCGCACAGCGACGACACCTCGATCATCAGCGTGTCGATCACGATGGGAAAATCCATCCAGCTCGGCCGGCGTAAAGTGCTCGAATTGACCATTCAAAAAATTCGCGTGATGAACTGACATGAAAAAATCCGATTCCTCAAGCCGTCGCGGTCAGATCCTGCCCGGAGCGGTCGCCATGCTCGTGATCCTCGCGATCATGGTCCCGGCCATCGTCCTGTGGATCCAGCGCGAGACCGTCTTCGCGAGCAAGCAGGCCATGAACACCGTCGCCTTCCACCTCGCCGAGGCCGGCGCCGAGAAGGCCTATCTCTACGTCTCCTTATCGACGATCACCTGGAACGCGATCCAGGCCGGCACGGTTCAGACCTACTACAACTTCGACAAGAAATACACCGATATCGCCGGCGGAACCTACACCATCGCCATCAGCAGCGGGCCCGGCACCCAGCAAGTCACCATCGTCACAGTCGGACGAGACAAGTATGGCAAGGAGTCCCGCGCCCTGCGCATCGTCTACAGCAACAGCATCATGTCCGACACCGCAATTTACGCGGGTCAGGGCGTTCAGATCTCGGGCGGCACCAACGTGCACTGGGGCGGGGTCATGAGCCCCAGCAACATCGACGCGACCAGCCGCAATTATCCTCAGTTCTGGTCGGCGAGCCAAATCATCGGCAAGGACACCAGCGCCAACCCTCCCAACTGCGATTCGCCGGCCTGCTGCCAATGGCACGCGTTCCAGGCGAGCCTCCCCACGCCGCCGTCCATCGACTTCGATTTTTACCGCACCTCGGCCGCGGCCACGACAGGGTGCCCCGCCGGCGGCACGCCCGCGGGCAGCTGCTACTACTCGGGAAGCGTCGCGAACTGGAACAACACGACCAGCGGCAAGACCATCTTCATCGAGGGTGACCTGTCCGTCAAATCCCCCGGCATGTTCCATACCGGCACCTTGATCGTGATGGGTAACGTCAATCTGCCCAACGGCGTCTGGGGCAACGGCACCGTCGCGATGACCATGCCCGTCAAAGCCTGGAAGCAGTACTGCAATTCCTGGGCAACGTACACGGCCTATGGCAACGATTCGACGGCGCCCGCCGCGTTCCCCGGGCTCAGCTCTTCCTATAGCGCGACCGTCTCGACGCTCTCATCGAAAAAGGTCTCAGTCAACGGCTTCATGTACGTGGGCGGTAACTTTAACAACGGAGGAGGAGGAGGCGGCAACAGCGACATCTACGGAGTTCTGTACGCCATCGGCACCTCCACCCTTTCGGCCGCGTCACCGATCGACTTCTACTACAACGGTAACGCGACGAACAACATCGTCACCACGAACGTGAGCTTGAGCCGCGTGTCCTGGCAGGACGAGCTGCGTAGCTGGCCTTCCGGCCTCTAGCGGATGCTCGATCGTCAGGACCGGGCCTTCCTCCTCCGCCAGGCGGCCGCTTCCGGCTTCACGGGTCTCGCCGCGCAGGCAGTCTGGGCCCGCGCGGTCGCCCTGGAGCTCGGCGGCGGGTCGCAAACCCATGCGCTCGTGCTCGGCGCCTACCTGTCGGGGTTGGCGCTCGGCGCCGCGACCCTCGGCCGGCGCGCGGAAGCGGCCACGCACCCGCTCGACGACGCCGGCCGGCTTCAGCTCGCGATCGCCGCGCTCATTCTCCTGAGCGCGCCGGCCTCCGCCGCTCTGGGCCTGCTTCCCGAAGGCGCGCGCGGCGCGGCCGCGTTCTTTCTCGTATTTCTTCCAGCGATCGCCCAAGGCGCGGTGCTTCCGGCCTTGAGCGCCCACGCCCGCCGCTCCGTCGGATTATTTCAGAGCTTGTACGCGGCCAACGCCGGCGGCGCCGCGAGCGGCGCGATCGCGGCGAGCTTCCTGCTCGTGCCCTCGCTGGGCCTCGATGGGGCTCTCATCGGCGTCGCCGCGGTGAGCGCCGCGGCGGGTTACGACGCGTGCCGCCGCGGGCCGTTGCCTGCGGGCCGCAAGCATGACAACGAGCCTCTTCTGGCCCCCGGAACGGGGGTCGCTGCGGCGTTCGCCGCCGCGACGGCGGCGATGGCCGCGGAGCTTGTCTGGAGGAGGATCACCGCGCTGGCCGGCGGCTCTTCGGAGCATTCCTTCGCCGCCGCCGCGGCGGCGGTGATCCTGGGAGGGGCTTTGGGCGCGCTCGCCGCGGGGCCGCTCTCCCGCAAACTAGGCCGGGACGCGCTTGCGGCCGTCCTCGCGGCTCAGGCGATCGCCCTCCCGCTGTGCCTTCTCGCCTCCTCCCGCCTCCCCTATGTTTTCGCGTGCCTACGCGCGCTTCTGCCGGACAACGTCGCCGCGTTCTACCTTTTCGAGTCGTCCAAGCTGGTCGCCATCGGGCTGCTCCTCTTGCCCGCCACCGCCGCAGCCGGGGCCGCCGTCCCGCTGGCGTTCTCCGCCGAAGGCGAACGCCGCGCGAGCTTGGTGCTCGCCTCGGGCGGAGCGGGCAGCCTCGTCGGCGCGGCGATCGCCCTCTTGCTCCTGCCGCACGCCGGCCTCGACGGCGTGATACGAACCGCCGCGGCGCTGTGCGCCTTGGGAGCCGTCGCCTGCGCCCTTCGCGACGGACACCGCCGCCTGGCCGCGCTCGCCGCCCTGTCTCTGACCACGCCCGCGTTATGCCCGGCGCTCGATCGCGCGACCTTGGCCAGCGGCGCCTTCCGGGTCCGCGGTATGCCGCTGTCGTCGTACCGCGCCTTTCGCGAAGCGGTGTTCGGCGGGCGGCGAACCCTGTACTCGAAGGACGGCCTCGATTCCACGGTGTCCGTCATCAAGGACGCGGACGGCTATCTCACTTTGCACGTCAATGCCAAGGCGGACGCCTCCAACGCCTCGGATCGCAGCGTACAGCGGATGCTCGCCCACTTGCCGCTGCTCCTGATGCCCGACGCCCGCGATGTCCTGCTTATCGGCTGGGGCAGCGGCATGACGGCCGGCGCGGCTCTGAACCATCCCGTCGAACGGGTCGATGCGTACGAGATTTCTCCCGAGGTCGTGGAAGCCTCCCGCTTCTTTGATGACGACAACGGACACGCGGCGACCGACCCGCGATTGACGCTTCGGGTCGAAGACGCGCGGAACGCCGTCGCCCGTCCCGGCCGCAGCTACGACCTCGTCCTCAGCGAGCCGTCGAATCCATGGACTGCGGGCGAGTCCAATCTCTTCACCGCCGAGTTCTACGCCCGCGCCGCCATGCGCCTGCGTCCGGGCGGGCTCATGGCTCAATGGTTCCACGTTTACGACATGGACCCGGAAACGTTCGCTCTGGCCCTGCGCACGTTCGCGTCGGCCTTTCCGTCCGTCAGCGTCTGGTCATTGGGCGACGGCGACGTCCTCTTCATCGGCCGGGACCGGCCGCTACGCTCCGATGTGCCCGCCCTCGAACGCCGGCTGAAGGTCCCGGCGGTCGCCGCGTCCATGAAAGGACTCGGTCTCGGTACGGCGAAAAACGTCTACGCTCTCCTGATCTTCGGGGAGGGCCAGACCCCCCTCGTCGCGGGGCGCGGCGCCCTTCACCACGACCGCCGCCCGACCCTCGAGCGCCGCGCCGCCTGGGCCCGTTTCCGCGGCGAAGGCGTGCAGCTGTGGCCCGGCCTCGTCCGGCCCCGCTAACCGATCCCGACGGAGAGCGGAAAAATCGGGTAAACGCCGGAGAAACTTTCGGCTAACTTCGGCTCCGAACCCTTGCCCCGCGCTCGCGCACGGGCTTACACTGTGATCATGCTCACCGGACGCGCCGGCGCGACGATCACGGAGCTCATGGTGGCCACCGCCGTTCTCTCTGTGTCGGTGGTGGGGCTTCTCGGCGCGTTCACCGGCATCCAGAAGGCGATGCAGGGTTCAAAGTCGACGACGCTCGCCTCGACCTTGGCTCAGGAACAGATGCAGATCCTCAAGCAGAAGGTCTACTACCAGATCCTGATCACCACCAATCCCGCCTACGACCTGAACTACTCGCCGTCGCTCGCCTATGACCCCGGCTACTTCCCGCCTCAGACGATTCTAGAAGGAGGCGTCAACTACACCCGCTACACGAAGGTCGACGTCGTGAAGGAAGACTCCGGCGTGATCACCTTGCTTCCGCCCGGCACGCCCGACACGGGCATGAAGCTTGTCACGGTCAACGTCGCCTGGGCGATCGCCGGCGCGCCTCAAAAGCTCTCGCTGCGCACGATCGTCGCCAACCCCGACACCGTCACCGCCAACGCGATCTTCAACGGCTTGGTGCGCAACGCGAACACGCTCGCGCCGATCCCCGGCGCGGTCCTCAACGTCGCGGAGAACCTGGGCTGGCGCGACACGGCCAACGCGTCGGGCGTCTACTCGATCAATCTCTCGCCCGGCAGCTTCACGCTCGGCACCGTCGTCGCCGGCTACTTCCCCGTTCACCGCTCCGTTTCGATCGCGGGCAATCAGACGCAGACGCAGGACTTCGACCTCGTTCCGATGAGCTCGGGCACGGCGACCGGCGCGCCCCTCTGGATCAATCCTTCGCCCGTGATCAGCCAGGTCGTCATCTCCACGGTTCAAGCCGACACCAACGTCGAAGTCCAGTACGTCGAGCTGTACAACCCGACCACATCGTCGATCGTTGTGGGCAACGGCACCACGCCTTCGGCGCTCAAGCTCAAGATCACC